>NZ_JBEPBI010000001.1:0-243457 GCF_040299045.1 Streptomyces sp. NPDC001027 | reverse complement strand
GTCCCGGTGGCCGCCCGGCGGGCCGGGCGGTCGACGAAAGGACGTGCAGTCCCACGTGGCAGCGCACCGCAAGCCCCGACAGCGCTCGCTCGGCGGCCGGACAGCCCGTACCGCCTTCACGCTCGCCCTCGCGGGCGTGGCGACGGCGACCGCGTTCGACGGGACCGGGCAGGCCGAGCCGGAGCTGACTCCGGCCGAGGTCAAGGCGAAGGTGGCCAAGCTGTACCAGGAGGCGGAGGAAGCCACCGAGAAGTACAACGGCGTGAAGGAGAGGGCGACGGCCGCCGAGCAGCGTCTGAGAAACCTGCGGGACGAGGCAGCGCGCAAGGAGGAGAGGCTCAACTCGACGCGGGACGCGCTGGGTTCGATGGCCGCGGCGCAGTACCGCGACGGCGGCGTCGACCCCGCCGTGCGGCTGGCGCTCTCCGACGACCCGGACCGCTATCTCGACGGCGCCGCCTTCGCCGAACGGGCCGGTCACCGCCAGTCCGCCGCCGTCGCCCAGGTGCGTGGACAGCTACGGGAGATCGAGCAGCTGCGCGGCGCGGCGCGAGTGGAGCTCAGCGCGCTGCGGACGCGTCGGGCCGAGCTGCAGAAACAGAAGGAGACGATCACCGGCAAGCTGGAGGCGGCACGCGCACTGCTGGCGCGGCTGACGGCGGCGGAGCGGGCCCGGGTCGGCGAGGGAGCGGGCGGTGGCGGCGGCACGGGCGCACGCGCCTCACGCGGTGCGTCCGGCGCGCGCACGGACCTCGGGTCCCCGGCTTCCGGTGCCGCCGAGGCCCCCAACTCCCGCGCTGCGGCGGCCGTCTCCTACGCGTACTCCAAGCTCGGCAGCCCCTATGTGTGGGGGGCCACCGGGCCCAACGCCTTCGACTGCTCGGGGCTCGTGCTGGCCGCGTACCGCTCCGCGGGGGTCTCGCTGCCCCGCACCACGTACGCCCAGATCGGCGCCGGGCAGCGCGTGTCGCGCTCCGAACTCCTCCCGGGCGACCTGGTGTTCTTCTACTCCGGCATCTCCCACGTGGGCCTCTACATCGGCGACGGCCGGATGATCCACGCCCCGAACCCGTCGGCTCCGGTGCGCGTGGCGCCGATCGACGAGATGCCGTTCGCGGGCGCCGCGCGGGTGGTCTAGGGCGAAGGTCCTGAGCGAACACCTTCCGGTGCCGCACCGGGCCGGACACGCCCCAGGGCCGTACGTCGGCGTCCTGCCCCCGAAGTCCTGTCCCCGGCGTCCTGCCCCCCGTCAGACCAGTCGGCGGGCCGTGGCCCAGCGGGTCAGCTCGTGCCGGTTGGACAGCTGGAGTTTGCGCAGCACCGCCGAGACATGCGACTCGACCGTCTTGACGGAGATGAAGAGCTGCTTGGCGATCTCCTTGTAGGCGTAGCCGCGGGCGATGAGCCGCAGCACCTCGCGCTCGCGCTGGGTGAGACGGTCGAGGTCCTCGTCGACCGGCGGGGCGTCGGTGGAGGCGAAGGCGTCGAGGACGAACCCGGCGAGACGCGGCGAGAAGACCGCGTCGCCCTCCTGCACCCGGAAGATCGAGTTCACCAGGTCGGTCCCCGTGATCGTCTTGGTGACATAGCCACGGGCGCCGCCGCGGATCACCCCGATCACGTCCTCCGCCGCGTCCGAGACGGACAGGGCCAGGAAGCGCACCGGCTGCTCGGCGTCGGCCATCAGCGGAGCGCAGCGGCGCAGCACTTCGACGCCGCCGCCGCCCGGCAGGTGGACGTCGAGGAGGACGACCTCGGGCCGGGTCGCCGTGATCACGGTGACCGCCTGGTCGACGTCCGCCGCCTCGCCGACGACCTCGACCCCGGTCTGCTCGGTCTGGCCGATCTCGGCCTGCACGCCCGTGCGGAACATGCGGTGGTCGTCGACGAGGACCACACGCACACGGCGCCCGCCCGTGCTGTCGCCGGAGGCCCGGGCCGGCTCGGCCGCCCCCGCTCCCGCCCCCGTCGTGTCGTCCGTGCCGCTCGTCCCGTTGATGCCGGTCGGGTCGCTCATGACGTCTTCTCCGCCCTCTCCATCTCCAGCTCGACCTCCGTGCCGCCGCCCGGGACGGCCCGCAGCCGCGCCGTGCCGCCGTGGCGCTCCATGCGGCCGATGATCGATTCTCTGACGCCCATGCGGTCGGCGGGTATCGAGTCGAGGTCGAAGCCGGGTCCGCGATCACGAACGGACACGAAGACCGTCCTGCCCTCGACTTCGGCGAAGACCTGCACCGCCCCGCCCTCGCCACCGTACTTGGCCGCGTTGACCATCGCCTCGCGCGCGGCCTGCATCTGTGCGCCCACGCCGTCGTCGAGCGGACAGTCGCCGACGACCACCACCTCGATGGGGACGCCGTGCTTGTCCTCGACCTCGGCCGCGTTGCGCCGGACCGCGTCGGCGACGGTGGTCGGCTCGTCGGCCTCCTCCTTGCCGGTGCCCTCCGGTTTGTAGAGCCAGGTGCGCAGGTCCCGCTCCTGGGCCCGGGCCAGACGGCGCACCTCACCCGCGTTCTCCGCGTTGCGCTGGATCAGCGTCAGGGTGTGCAGCACCGAGTCGTGGACATGGGCGGCGACCTCCGCGCGCTCCTGGGCGCGGATGCGCATGAGCCGCTCCTCGGAGAGGTCCTGGGTCATGCGCACCAGGTAGGGGCCGGCGAGCAGGGTGATGCCGACGATGACGGCGAGCGCCGCCTGCAGGACGGAGCCGAGGTGGGTGGCGGAGCCCTGCAGCACGAACGTGCCGGAGACCCCGGCGGTGACCAGCAGGACGCCGGCGCCGGTGCGCAGCAGCGTGAGCGTGCGGCGTCTTCGGCCGACCTCGACCCAGCGGGCCCGGCGGGCGTTGTCCGCCTGACGCCAGACGAGGGCGACGCCGGCGCCGACGAGGACGGCGGGCAGCAGATACGCCTTGGCGCCGCTGCCCAGGTTCACGTTGCCCACGAACACCATGGCGACGACGACCATGAGGAGCAGGGCGACGATCTGCCCCTTGTCCGGCTTGCGGGCGACGATTCTGCGGCGGCCGTCGGGCGCGGTCTCGGTGGTGACGAGGGACGGCGGCTTCTGGTCGCCGACGCCGCCGATCCCGAGCGGCACGAAGAACCAGAAGGCGGCGTAGAGCAGCGCGCCGAGACCGTCGGCCATGAACAGCCCGGCGAAGACCAGCCGCACCCACACGACGGGCAGCCCGAGATGCCCGGCGAGCCCCCGCGCCACGCCACCCAGCCAGCGTCCGTCGCTGCTGCGGTAGAGCTTGCGCGGCGGCCGCGGTTCGACGAGGGGCGCTGCTGCGGCTTCCGGCATGCCAATGATGGTCACATGGGCCGCGTGGCAGGGCATCAGGGTTCGCCCCCGAGACGCCCCTGATCTTCGACGCCGCCGCCCGTCGAACGCCTCCCCCGCCCCGGGTCAGGGCCGATATCAGGGTCCGACCAGGGTCGTCCCGGCTGCCGCGGGGGCCGCCCGACCGCCACCATGGAGTCATGACAGATCACCAGCACGCCGCGGACGCCGTGCCCGACGGGGGCGCCGCGTCCGACGCGGCCGCCTCGTCCCCCGGCGCCCCGGGCGCCGCAGGTGAGAGCCCTCGCCCGCACGCAGAGCAGGAGAGCGCGCAGGGACGGCAGGGGGACGCGCGGCCAGAGCAGGAGGACGCGCAGGGAGAGCAGGGCGGGGCGGAAGACGCCCGCACCCCGCGGGGCCGGTCCCCGAAGGCGGACGCGATGACGGAAGCGGAGGCGGCCGTCAAGGCGGCGACGGACGCCGCGGCGGCGTCCCGCGCCGAAGCGGGCACCGGCGGCCGCTCGTCGGGAGCCGCCGGGCGGGCTGGCACCCTTCCTCCCCGTTTCCGGCGGGACCGCGAGCAGAAGGTGCTCGCCGGCGTGTGCGCGGGCCTCGGGCGTCAGTGCGACATGGACCCGGTGATCTTCCGCATCACGCTCGCCGTGCTCTCCGCGACCGGTGGCGTCGGCCTCATCTTCTACGGGTTCGCCTGGCTCTTCGTCCCCTACGCCGACGACGAGCAGAACGAGGTGCGCAAGCTCCTGACCGGCCGGGTGGACGGCCAGGCCCTCGCGGCCGTGCTGTTCGCGCTGGTGGGCTGCGGAGTGCTGCTGTCGATGCTGAAGAACGGCAGCGTGCTGGCCTTCGCCGTCGTCGTCTCCCTGCTGCTCGCGGGCGCGGGGTACTGGTCGCGGCACCGGGACTCCTTCGACCCCGACCCGCTGGCCGCCCAGGCCGTGGCCGACGCTCCGCCGGAGGCCAAGGCGCCGCCGGCGCCCACCGCCTACCCCTCGTGGTGGCGTGACCCCATCGTCAAGGACGGCACGCATGACGGCGGCACGGGATACCTGTGGGGCCCCTGGGACGCCCGCGGCCGGGACATCGCGTCGTCGATCAACGTCGACCTCGTCGGACACAGACCCGGCCCGGAGGCCGTGCACACCCCCCGCCCGACCCGCGCCGAACCGCGTGGGCCGCGTTGGATCGGCGGCTGGCTCTTCCTGCTCGCCCTGCTCGCGGGCGGCCTCGTCACCCGGCTCTCCTGGGACCACCACCCGCTGGGCACCACGTTGCAGGCGGGTCTCGCGACAGCGCTGATCGTGCTCGGCGCCGGGATCGCGGTCAGCTCCTTCCTGGGGCGGACGGGGGCCGGGTCGGTCTTCCTCGCCATCGTCACGGCGGGGCTGCTGGCCGGCGCGGCCGTCCTGCCGAAGGACATCGGCACGCACTGGACGGACACCACATGGCGGCCCCTGACAGCGGCGGACGTACAGACGGCCTACGACCTGGGCGCCGGAGACGGCACTCTCGATCTCTCCGGGCTGGTGCCTGCCAAGGGCGAGACGGTGAGCACCGAGGCAGAGGTGGGCGCGGGCCGACTGCGGGTGATCGTCCCGCCGGACGCGACGGTGAAGGTGCGGATCGACGTGGGGCTGGGAGACATCCAGCTGCCCGGCGACGACGAGAAGGACGTGGACGTGGAGCCGGGCAAGCACAAGGAGGTCACCCTGTCGCCGGTCCCGGGCACGGCGGCGAAGGGGACCATCGATCTCGACCTGAGCGTGGGAGTCGGACAGGTGGAGGTGGCCCGTGCTGCGTCATGACTTCAGGCCCGGCAGGCTGGTGGCGGGCGCCGTGTTCGTCTTCGCGGGCGTCCTGTTCGCCGGGGACGCGGGCGGTCTGTGGCAGACGCCGTGGTTCGTGCTGATCCCGCTGGTCACCGGCGGCCTCTGTCTGGCGGGCGCGGCGGGCATGACGGCCCGGAGCATACGCAGACGACGCGGGTCGTCGCACCGCACCGGCCCGACCGCGTCCGGCCCCGCCGCGCCCGGCTCGAACGCGACGCCCTGACCGCCGCCGCAGCCGCCGCAGCCGCCGCAGCCCTCGACGTCCGGGCCGCGCGCCCCGGTGCCGGCTAGGGCCTGTCGTTTGGATCAGGCCGCAGGTGACGAACGGGACTGTTCGGCGCCGGTGAGCGGGGTGTGGTGCGTGCAGCTGCAAGGCGGAGGAGGGCGTCGATGCGGAGCATCGGCAACCGACGACAACGCGGCAGATGCGCGTGCCACACCCGGCGTCTGCAGCGTGATCCGAACGACAGGTCCTAGCCGAGGCCGCCGGTCCGCCGACGCCGCCTGGAGCGCCAGACGGCGTCGAGGGAGAGGACCGGCGCGCCCGCGAGGACGAGAGGCAGCCATGCCATGAGGTACGGGAGGTCGTTGCCGTAGTAGTACGGCTCGGCGGCCCAGCTCACCGTCAGCCACAGACTGAGCGAGATCAGGGCCCCGCCCAGCGCGGCGAGCCGGGTGAGGATGCCCAGCAGGGCGCCGATGCCGACGGCGAGTTCGCCGAAGGCCATCGCGTAGCCGAAGCCCACCGGGCTCTTCAGCGCCATGTCCACCAGGGCCGGGATGGCGGAGGAGTCACGGACGGCGCGCATGGTCTCGCCGATCGAGCCGGCGCCGCTGTCCTTCAGGAAGGCGCTGTCGGTCAGCTTGTCGAGACCGGCGTAGATGAAGGTGACGCCGAGGAAGACGCGCAGGGGAAGGAGGGCGTACCGGGTGGCGGTGTCCCGCCAGCCATGGCCTCCGCCGTCGAGATGAGGAGGGTATGCGTCCGTCCGCATGCTGTGAGTCATCGCCCGTAGCCGCCTCTCGCCCGCAGTGGTGGACCCCTCGACAGACCATACGTACGAAATGGGGGGTGCGCTCAAGTGCGTGCACGGGTAGGGGGGTCCGGCGGTTCACTCCGGCGAGGCCGTTCACTCGGTGACGTCGATCGTGTACCGGTTGGTCTCCACCCCGGCCGCCGTGACGACCTGAACCTCGGCCCGCCCCGGTTCCACGTCCGCCGGCACCGGGACGGTGAGCACGGAGTCGGCCGGGTTGCTGAACCCGCCCGTGACCGGCACGAGCGGCACATGGACGTGGACGGGGCCGATGCGCACCACCATGCGAGAGAGCCGGTCGGCGCTCTGGGCCCCGGGCGGCACGAAGCCGGCGCCGCGGATCTCGATGTCGTCGCCGGTGCGGATCGGCGCGTCGAGGTCGCCGGCCTCGCGGGAGCGGACGACGGAGAGGATGACGGGGCGGCCGCCCTCGGCGTACTTGCCGGCGAGGTAGGTCGCGGCGGAGATCAGCACCACGACCGCGAGCCCCCAGGGCAGGTCAGGCAGCTGGTCGGGGCGGCGGGCCAGGCGGACGCCGGCGAAGACGAGGGCGACGCCGCCGATGACCGCGTACTGGATGTCGGCGAAGGCGCCGCGGCCGGAGTCGTCGGTCAGCAGGTCGGCGGCGCGTGGGCGATGCGCCCGGATCTTCTGCAGCCGCTGGGCGAGGACGCGCAGGCCGACCACGCGGCGCACGAGCACGGCGATGCCGCAGACCACGGCGAGGACGGTCACCGTGCCGGCGCCGCGCGCGAGGTCGAGTCCGGCGATCAGTGCGTCGCGTTCGGCGGGGCCGGAGGCGGCGGCGAGCCGTCCGGCCAGCACCAGCACGGCGTAGGCCACGAGCAGCACCCAGGCGGCGGCGACCGCGCGGGAGGTGGAGAGACGGTTGTCCTCGCCGATCACGGGGGCGAGCGCACCGCCGCGCGCCCGGTGGAACCAGGAGGCGGCGGTGAGCGCGCCGGCGACGACGAGCGCGGCGAGGAGTCCGGCGGTGCGGGCGGCGGTCCAGCCCGCGCCGACGGCGGTCAGGGACTGGACCAGCAGCAGCACGACGACCGCCGCCCACACGGCGACCGTGGTGCGCAGCCACAGACGGCCGAGCCAGGCCTCGCCCTCGGCGCGCCCGCGTTCGGCGACGAGCTCCGCGGACTGCGTCAGTTCCTCGGAGACCCATTGACGGGAGGCGGAGACGGAGTGGGCGACGGCGGCGGGGAGGCCCTGCCCGGCCGCGTAGCCGTCCCGTTTCACCAGGAACGCCGCGACCGCGCGCCGGTGTCCCTCACGCGCCCCGTGCGGGCAGTCCCCGCAGGTGCAGCCGCCGTCGTGCACGCCCGCTCCCGCTCCGGGGCTCGCGCCCTGTCTCGCCTCCTGCACCGCCACGTCCGACGCCCGCCTTCCCCGCGACCCGATCGGATGGCGGTCCCCGAAGGACCCTGAGCGGGCCGGGCCGCCACCCTGTGAACAACTCCCCTGTGATGCCGTCGAATTGTGCCCTACGGCACCCCCTAGGTGTCCGTCAGGTCTGGTCAGCGGGGGTGAAGCGTAAAGGACGGTGTTGACCCGGCTGCGAGAATTTCCGTATGGCCGAGATCATCCAGCGGGACGGGACCTGGGCCTTCGACGGCGCGACGATCCGGATCACACCGGGGCTGCACCGCTCCGTGCCGCTGTTCCGGCAGACGTACGGAGAGATCGCCGTGCCTCTGGAGGCGGTCGCGGGGATCGTCTACGAGGCCGAACGCAGGCGCGGGCGGCTGCGGATGCGGCTGCGCGAGGGCGCGGATCCGCTGCTGCAGGCGACCGGCGGGCGGCTGCCCGACGCGGCCGATCCCTACCGGCTCACCGTGGACGTGGATCGTTGCGGGGTCGCCGAGTACCTCGCCGAGGAGATCCGGCACGCGCTGTTGCTGGACCAGATCCCGGGCGAGCCGACCGCGGCGTACCTCCTTCCGGGTCCGCCGGTCCCGGTCTCGGTGCGGTCCTCCGACGGCGTCGTGTCCTTCGACGGCGTCCAGGTGCGGGTCGACTGGGCGGAGACCTCGGACCGGGTGAAGCGGGCGACCGGGCCGAGGGTGCTCGACGTCGGGGACGTGGTGCAGGTCGAATGGCTGCCCAACTCCGGTTTCGTGGACGGCTTCCTGCGCTTCGTGACCCGCGAGACGGTGCACTCGAAGCTGCCGGCCGAGAAGGACCCGTACGCCCTCGATCTGTGGGGCAACGTGAGCCGCGACCTGCTGACGGCGCTGGTCGCGACGGCGGTCACCGCCCGGCTGCCGCACCCCTCCGCACGCGCCCTGCCGGAGGCCGGCCACGCGGGCGAAGGACCTGGACGGGGGCGCGGACCGGGGGGTGCGGACCGCGCGCGGCGGCGCACGGCGTCCGTCCCGCCGCCGGCCGACCACCATGACGTGCTGCTGCGCCGGCTGCGCGAGCTGGGCGAGCTGCACCGGGACGGTGTGCTGACCGACGAGGAGTTCGCCCGGACGAAGGCCGTGGTGCTGCAGGGTTTTTGAGAGCCGGACCGGGCAGAGCCGTGCAGGGCCCGACAGAGCAGAGCCGTGCAGGGCAGCGCGGACAGAGGGGAGAGAAAGGGTCAGCTCAGCAGGTCGGGCTGGCTGCGGCTGATCTCCTGCCACAGCGGCTGGTAGTTGATCCACGCCACCAGGTCGCCGCCGAGCTGCTCCCGGGTCGCCACCGCCGCACGGTGGTCGATCAGGACGGGACGGCCCGCCGCCTTGGCGGTCAGCTGGACCTGGCTGGAGCGTTCCATCGACAGGAACCACCAGGCGGCGGCGTCGACGGAGTCGCCGACCGTCAGCAGTCCGTGGTTGCGCAGCACGAGCGCCTTGCGGGAGCCGAGCGCGGTGGCGATGCGCCTGCCCTCCTCCGCGTCGACGGCGACCCCGGTGTAGGCGTCGTAGAGGGCGTGGTCCTCGTAGAACGCGCAGCTCTCCTGGGTGATGGGGTCGAGCAGTTCGCCGAGGGCGGCGAGGGCGCGGCCGTGCACGGAGTGGCAGTGCGCGACGGCCACGACGTCGGGCCGTGCCGCGTGCACCTGGGCGTGCACGGTGAAGGCTGCCTGGTTGACGTGGTAGCGGCCCTCGACGACCTGCCCGTCCTGGTTGGTCAGCACCAGGTCACTGACCGTGACGTGCTGGAAGGGCATCCCGAAGGGGTTGACCCAGAAGCAGTCGTCGAACTCGGGGTCGCGGGCGGTGATGTGCCCGGAGACGCCGTCCTCGAAGCCGAGCCGTCCGAACAGGCGCACCGCGCCCGCCAGCCGTTCCTTGCGGTGCAGGCGCTCGTCCTCCACCGATTCGTGCATCGGCGGCATGGCGAACTGGAGCCGGTCGGTGGACAGGGGGGCAGGCGGCGTGGGCCCGTGCATAGATCCTCCAGCACTGGGTTGCTTGACGATGCGGAAGTTACCGTCGGTCAACACAAAAGGGCAGAGCCGTTATGCAAACATGACGATTCCCGTCATGTTTGGTGCACATCTTGAGCACCTACGACCGGCAGCGGACCCACGCGAAACACCGACACAAGGTGTCGGGTATCGGGGCCACACTCGCCGTATGACTGAGAGCCCCAAGACAGGGACCTGGGCGGCCTTCGCCGCGGCCGCGCCGGATCTGGCGAAGATCACCCGGGAGCGCTTCGAGGCCTTCCGGCACCATGTCCTCGCGACGCTCCGCAGGGACGGCTCGCCCCGCACCAGCGGCCTGGAGGTCCACTTCGTCGGCGGCGAGCTGTGGCTCGGCATGATGCCTGACTCGCTCAAGGCGCTGGACCTGCGCCGCGACCCCCGCTTCAGCCTCCAGGCCAACCCGGGCGAGGGGACGGGGCCGGGCGACGGCGACGTCCGGGTCACCGGCCGGGCGGTCGAGGTGGACGACGCGCGGGTGAAGGCGGCGTATGTGAAAGAGGTGGAACCGCCGGAGCCGTTCCACCTCTTCCGCACCGAGCTGACGGAGGTCGTGCGGACCTACGTCGAGGACGACACGTATCTGGTCGCCCAGGTCTGGAAGCCCGGAGAGCCGGTGCGCGCTCTCAGGCGGACCTGAACCCCGTGGACGAGGTCACTCCCACTCGATGGTGCCCGGCGGCTTCGAGGTGATGTCGACGACGACGCGGTTGACGTCGCTGACCTCGTTGGTGATCCGGGTGGAGATCCGCGCCAGGACGTCGTACGGCAGCCGCGACCAGTCGGCCGTCATGGCGTCCTCGGAGGAGACGGGACGCAGGACGATCGGGTGGCCGTAGGTGCGGCCGTCGCCCTGGACGCCGACGCTGCGGACGTCCGCGAGGAGGACCACCGGGCACTGCCAGATGTCCCGGTCGAGACCGGCGGCCGTCAGCTCCTCGCGGGCGATGGCGTCGGCGTCGCGCAGCAGGTCCAGGCGCTCCTTGGTGACCTCGCCGACGATCCGGATGCCGAGGCCGGGCCCCGGGAACGGCTGGCGCTGGACGATCTCCTCGGGCAGGCCGAGCTCCTGGCCGACCATGCGGACCTCGTCCTTGAACAGCTTGCGCAGCGGCTCGATGAGCTGGAACTCGAGGTCCTCGGGGAGGCCGCCCACGTTGTGGTGGGACTTGATGTTGGCGGTGCCGGCGCCGCCGCCGGACTCGACGACGTCCGGGTAGAGCGTGCCCTGGACGAGGAACTCCACGGCCGGGCCCTCGTCCGCGATGATCTCGGCCTGGGCCTGCTCGAAGACGCGGATGAACTCACGCCCGATGATCTTCCGCTTCTCCTCCGGGTCGGAGACGCCCTTGAGCGCGGTGAGGAAACGCTCCTCCGCGTCAACGACCTTCAGCTGGACGCCGGTGGCGGCGACGAAGTCCTTCTCGACCTGTTCGGTCTCGCCCTTGCGCATCAGCCCGTGGTCGACATAGACGCAGGTCAGCTGCGATCCGATGGCCTTCTGCACGAGGGCCGCGGCGACCGCGGAGTCCACGCCGCCGGAGAGGCCGCAGATCGCGCGCCTGTCGCCGACCTGCTCGCGGATGGCCTCGACCTGCTCGTCGATGACGTTGCCGGTGGTCCAGTCCGGGCTCAGGCCGGCGCCCCGGTAGAGGAAGTGCTCCAGCACCTGCTGGCCGTGCGTGGAGTGCATCACCTCGGGGTGGTACTGAACGCCGTAGAGCTTCTTCTCGTCGTTCTCGAAGGCGGCGACCGGGACGACGTCCGTGGAGGCGCTGACGACGAAGCCCTCGGGCGCGGCGGAGCAGGCGTCTCCGTGCGACATCCACACGGCCTGCTCGGCCGGGGTGCCCTCGAAGAGGGTGGAGGAGGCGCGGGAGACGTGCAGTTCGGTGCGCCCGTACTCGCGGGCGCCGGAGTTGTCGACGGTGCCGCCGAGGGTCTGCGCCATCAGCTGGAAGCCGTAGCACATGCCGAAGACGGGGACGCCGGCCTCGAAGAGCGCGCGGTCGACGGTCGGGGCGCCCTCCTCGTACACGGACGAGGGGCCGCCGGAGAGGACGATCGCCGCCGGGTTCTTGGCGAGCATCTCCTCCACCGGCATGCTGCTCGGCACGATCTCGCTGTAGACCCGCGCCTCACGGACTCGACGGGCGATGAGCTGGGCGTACTGCGCGCCGAAGTCGACGACCAGGACGGTGTCGGGGGCGGCGGCAGTAGGAGTCGCTGATGACACGGGGGCCTTCCGGCGGTGGGGCGGGGTCTCTGTGTCATCCGATTCTACCGAGGCGGGCGCGGGGAGCGGTCCCCGCGGCGGATCCGACCGCGGACCGGGGACGCCGGGACCGCCGCCGCGTCTCAGGATGCGAACCGTGTTGGAGCGCGTCCGGCGACGCTGCATACTGTCCGCATGCTCACGCACCCGACCTTCCTGTTTACCTATGGCAACCGGCCCACCGGCTGCCATGGTCGTGCTGCTTGAGCAACTGACGAGCGACTTCCCAGGCGCCCCGGGCCGACAAGGTCCGGGGCGCCTGTGTTTTCCGGATCCTGCCGGTCCGGGGCCCCTTTCCCACCAGGAGCCCCGACATGACCGCCACCGCCACCGCCACCCTCACCCCCGCTGCCGCTGTCAGCGACACCGCCACCGGCGCCGCCACCGAGAAGACCGGCGCCCGCACGGCCGAGGCCGCCGACGTGATCACCGGCGCCCGGGAGCGCATCGACGCGCTCGACGACCGGATCATCGGACTGATCCAGGAACGGATGGCCGTCTCGGCCGTCGTCCAGGACGCCCGCATCGCCTCCGGCGGACGGCGGGTGAACCTCTCCCGCGAGATGGAGATCCTCGGGCACTACAGCGACGCGCTCGGCAAGCCCGGCACATCCCTGGCGCTGACGCTGCTGGAACTGTGCCGGGGCCGCGTCTGAGACCGCGCACCGGGGCGCGCACCAGTTCGGGCGCCCTCTCACCCGTACGGCGCGTGACCGCCGCCCGGGGCGCCTCGTTGGTCCCCGTGTCCGCGCCAGCCAGGGGCGGGCCCGGAAGAACCACGCGTGGCTCGCTGGGGCGAGAGGCGTACGGATCGCGTTCGTGCGCCGTGGGACCTCGCTCCGGAAAGTGACCGGACGGCAGGGGACAGCAGCCCGGTCACCCAAGAGAACGGCCGGCCTCGGGGACGCCCGGGGCCGACCGGCGGAAAATGCAAAAATGCACAAGGCTGGGTCAAACGGTTGCGGAGGCCGCGCTCATCCAGCACGATGCGAGAAAGCCCCGAACGGGCCCAAGTCCCCCTCGGGCAACTGCCTCACGTGCGCTGTTGCCCATCTCGACTGCCAGAGGTCCAGACCAGCGGCGCAACCCCCCGGCGCCGCTCCCAGGCACCGGCGCTGCCCTGACGCCGGTGCTGACGGTAAAGAAGGGCCCCGCGGATCCGTCCCGCGGGGCCCTTCGTCGTGCCGGGGCCTCGCCCCGCGAGAAGGGCGGCCCCTGTGAGGGGCGTCACATAAAGAACACGTGAGTCCAGGACAACTGTTTCCGGCCTTGATCAGTCACACGTATCAAGCCAAGGCCACTCCCACACCCCCATGCGGAAGGCCTCCACCACCGGATCCACGAGGTCTTCATGAATCTCCGCCGCACGATGGCCACCGCGGCCGCGACCGCCGTCATCGCGCCGCTCGCGCTGCTGTCCGCGCCCGCCGCCTTCGCGGAGGAGGGCGGCACGTCGTCGCCGAGCGCGTCCTCCTCGGAGACCGGCGCCTCCTCGTCGTCCGCCTCGGCCTCGGCCTCGGACGGCCAGAGCGCGTCCGGCGCCCCGACCGACGCATCCTCGGCTTCGTCGTCCCCGTCGGACGACCAGAAGGCGTCCGGCTCTCCGTCCGGCTCCTCCTCGCCCTCCGCCTCCGGCTCGGGGAAGTCCAGCGCGAGCCCGTCGGCCAGCGCGAGCGAGGACGCGTTCGACCCGTACCAGGACTGCGACTCCTTCGATCTGGACGAGAAGCTGTCGGCGCGGGTCAAGGGCCTGCCGAGCAAGATCGTCGCCGGTTCCGGCTGGCACGGCTTCACCTTCGTCGTCGACAACGACTCCGACCGCGACCTGAAGAACGTGTACATCGACGCGTTCCTCGAGTACGGCGACGAGTCGACCGAGGCGTTCCTGTCCGAGGGCCTCGCCGTCATCCAGGTCAAGGAGGACGGGAAGTGGACCAACAGCTTCCAGGACTCCTTCGAGGACGAGCACGGCAAGTCGGTCAACGTCACGGGATCCTTCGTCGGGATGCTGGACACCCTGGAGAAGCACTCCTCCGCAAGCCTTGAACTGCGGGTGAAGGTCAACAAGTCCGCCCCGGCGGGCTCCTCGCTCGCGCTGAGCGAGGCGATCTACGCGGGCAAGGGCTCCGAGTGCTACGGCAACGGCGACTACTACGACGTCCGGATCCTCGCCGCCGGCGCGGACGCGGACGGTTCCGGCGACGCCAAGCCGAACGGCGACAAGCCCACCTCCGGCGCCAGGCCCCAGGGCAGCGCCAAGCCGATCAGCGGCAGCCTCGCCGAGACCGGCTCCGACTCCACGCTGCCGGTGATCGGCCTGGTCGGCGGGGTCGCCGTGCTCGCCGGCGCCGGAGCGGTGTTCGCGGCCCGTCGCCGCAAGGTCGGCACGCACGCGTAACGCGCGACGGACACACACGTGAGGGACCTGCGCTCGGAGGGGGGCGCAGGTCCCTTCGCCATGCAGGCCTCGCGTACTCGTCCGGCCCGGCACTACTGCCGGGGCGGGACCGCCGGCATCCCGAGGAACGGCAGGCGCAGCGCGCCGAAGGCGTCCGCCGGCACCGCGGGGCTGACCGGCTCCACCGGCTTCAGCCGTTCGTACGCCGCGCCCTGAGCCGGACGCGGATCCGTCTCGCCCTTGTTCGGCCAGAACGACATCGCGCGCTCCGCCTGGGCGGTGATGGTGAGCGAGGGGTTCACGCCCAGGTTCGCCGAGACGGCGGCGCCGTCGACGACCGAGATGCCCGGGTGGCCGTACAGGCGGTGGTACGGGTCGATGACGCCGCTCTCGCGGGAGTCGCCGATCGGGCAGCCGCCGAGGAAGTGGGCGGTGAGCGGGGTGCCCATCAGCTCGCCGACGTTGGAACCGGCGAAGCCGTTGATCTCGGCGGCGATCGCGGAGGCGGCCTCGGAAGCGGCCCTGATCTGCTTGGGGTTGGGGGAGCCGTGCCCCTGACGCGCCGTCAGCAGCCCCCTGCCGACGCCGGACGGCTTGAGGTACGTCGTCAGCGAGTTGTCCAGCGACTGCATCACCAGACCGATGATGGTCCGCTCCGACCAGCGGCGGTTGGACAGCGAGCGCAGGACCAGCAGCGGGTGGCGGGCCGCGTTCGTCAGCCAGCCGGCCACCCTGGAGGAGCCCTCCGCGTACGGCACCTGCAGGATCGACAGCCCGCCCATCGAGTTGGAGCCCTTGCCGTAACGGACCGGCTCGATGTGGGTGTCGGCGTCCGGGTGGACGGACGAGGTGATGGCGACGCCGCGCGTGAAGTCCGCCTTCGGCGCGCCGGTCGCCCTGCGGTAGCGGCGGTCGTCGGTCTGGGCGCCGACCAGCGCCTCGGAGTTGGTACGGGTCAGCTCGCCCAACCGGTCGGAGAGGTACGGGAGCTGCCGGTTGGCCTTCATCCGGTGCAGCAGGGTCTGGGTGCCGTAGGTGCCGGCGGCGAGCACGACGCGGCGGGCCTTGAAGACCCTGCCCTTCTCCTTCGCCCTGCCCCTGCGGCGCTCGTCGGTGGGGAGGGTGGCCACCGCGTACCCGCCCTGCGAGTCGTCCGTGACGGACACCGCCGTCGTCAGGGGGTGCACGACGGCGCCCGCCTTCTCGGCGAGGTGGAGGTAGTTCTCGTTCAGGGTGTTCTTCGCGCCGTGCCGGCAACCGGTCATGCACTCGCCGCACTCGGTGCACGCCCTGCGGGCCGGGCCCGCGCCGCCGAAGTAGGGGTCGTCGACCTGTTCCCCCGGCTTCGCCTTCGCCGTGCCGTCGGCGTCCTCGCCGTCGCCGAAGAACACGCCGACGGGCGCCATGTGGAAGGTGTCGCCGACGCCCATCCGCTCGGCGGCGGCCTTGAGATGCACGTCGGAGGGGGTCGTCGTCGGGTTGAGGCGCACGCCGAGCATGCGCCGGGCCTGGTCGTAGTACGGCCGCAGCTCCTCCTGCCAGTCGGTGATGCCACGCCACTGGGGGTCGTCGAAGAACGGCTTCGGCGGCACGTAGAGCGTGTTGGCGTAGTTGAGGGAGCCGCCGCCCACGCCCGCGCCCGCCAGCACCATGACGTTGCCCAGCAGATGGATGCGCTGGATGCCGTACATGCCGAGCTTCGGGGCCCACAGGTAGTTCTTCAGGTCCCAGGAGTTCCTGGGGAGCGACTCCCGGGTGAAACGGCGGCCGGCCTCCAGGACGCCTACGCGGTAACCCTTCTCCGTGAGACGCAGGGCGGTCACCGAACCGCCGAAGCCGGATCCGACGACGAGGACGTCGTAGTCGTAGGTGTCCTGGGACACGTGCTCTCCTCGTTGAGGAACGGGTGGACGGGCCTTTCGAAGCGCGCGCTAGCGCAGTCGCAGCGCCTTCATCACCTTCAGGCTGGTGCTCATGAACGCCGCGTACTTCTCGTCGTCCATGCCGAGCGCCGGCGCCATCGGCAGCAGGCGCTGCTGGGCCACCGTCTGCGCCTCCGTGTACTTGAGGATGCCCTCGGAGCCGTGCCGGCGGCCGAGGCCGGAGTCCTTCATGCCGCCCATCGGGGACTGGACGCTGCCGTAGGCCGAGGCGTAGCCCTCGTTGACGTTCACCGTGCCGGCCCGCACCCGGGAGGCGATGTCCCGGCCGCGGCGGCCGTCCTTCGTCCACACCGACGAGTTCAGGCCGTACGGGGTGGAGTTGGCGAGCTCGACGGCCTCGTCGTCGGTCTTGAAGCGGTAGATCGAGACGACCGGGCCGAAGGTCTCCTCGGCGCAGACGGACATGGGCTCCGTGACGCCGTCGAGGATGGTCGGCTCGAAGAAGTACGGGCCCACGTCCGGGCGGGCGACGCCGCCGGCGACGACCGTGGCGCCCTTGGCGACGGCCTCCTCGACGTGCCGGGTCACGGTCTCCAGCTGACGCTCGCCGACCAGGGAGCCCATGTCGGCGCCGTAGGCCAGGGAGGTGCCGAGGCGCATGGCCCGGGTGCGGGCGGCGAAACGCTCGACGAAGGCGTCCGCGATCGACTCGTGGACGTACAGCCGCTCGATCGAGATGCACAGCTGGCCGGCGGAGGAGAAGCAGGCGCGCACGGCGCCGGCCGCCGCCTTCTCGATGTCGGCGTCCTCCAGCACCAGCATGGCGTTCTTGCCGCCGAGCTCGAGGGAGACGCCGATCAGCCGGGCCGCGGCGCCCTGCGCGACCTCCCGGCCGGTGCGGGTGGAGCCGGTGAAGGACACGTAGTCGGCGTGCCGGACGACCTCGGGGCCGACGACGGGGCCCTCGCCGAGCACGACCTGGAAGACGTCCGCGGGCAGACCGGCCTCGACGAGCAGGTCACGGGCCCACAGGGCGGTCAGGCAGGTCTCCGTGTCCGGCTTCATGACGACCGCGTTGCCCGCGACGAACGCCGGCAGCGCGTCGCCGACCGACAGCTCCAGCGGGTAGTTCCAGGGGGCGATCTGGCCCACGACACCGCGCGGGTGGCGCAGCTCGGTGACCTTGGTGAGGGTCGGCATGGCGCCGGCGTGCCGCTTGGGGCGCAGGTAGAAGGGGGCCCTGCGACCGTAGTGGCGGGCGGCGACCGCGACGGCCTGCACCTCCTCGTGGGCGTGCAGGCGGGCCTTGCCGGTCTCCAGCTGTATGAGGTCGAGCACCTCGGCCTGGCGCTCCAGCACCAGGTCGTGGAAGCGGAGCAGGACGGCGGCCCGCTCCCGGACCGGCGTCTGCGCCCACACCGCCTGGGCGGCGCGGGCGGCCTCATACGCCTTGAGCACGTCCTCCGGCGTGGACTCGGGCAGGTCGGCGAGCTTCTCGCCGGTGAACGGCGTGTGGTTGGCCGTGCGGCCGGAGCCGGTCACCCCCTTGGTGAGCTGGGCCACCAGCTCGGGGGTCACCACGTCGGCGGCGGTACGGACGCCGGTGGGTGCGGGGGCGAGGGGGTTGGTGCCAGCCGTTTCCGGCGTCTGTTCCGAAGTCTTCTCCGGGGCCTGCGAGTCCGTCATGAGCCGCAGGGTATGACGCGCGCGGGACTTTGGGTACCCGCCGGTAATAGGGATTCACCGTCCGCACACATGACGCCAGCGTTCACTGGCAACAAACCTGCTGATCAGGGCGTCGAGGCCCGGCGCATCCCGCGTCTCCCCGCCGGGTCACGGACGGTCGATCTCCAGGTGGGCGACGGCGGTACGGGCCACCTCGCGGCCGCGGGCGGTGAAGTCGCCCTTGCCCGGATAGCCGATCATGAGCTTGTACATGTCACCGGCGGTGGACTTGTAGTACAGGATCCGCAGCTCACGGGGGGCCGGCTGTCTGCTGTCGTTCGTGGTGTAGACGACGGTGTTCCCGGCGGCCTTGCGGCCGTGGAAGGTCGCGTTGTCGTCCGTGCGGGTCCGGGGCCCTTTCGGCATGTTCAGCTCGTAGCTGCCGGACTCCTTGAAATCCCCGTTGTCGGCGTACATCTCGGCAGCGGCGGAGTCCTTGATCTGGTGACCGGTGTCCTCCGCCCCGCGTTCCACCCGCAGGACGACCGAGATCGCGCCGCTGGGGTCGGTGTACCCGACCCAGTGCTCGCCGGGGGCGGCGGTCTTCTCGGGTTCGCTGCGCACATAGCTGTCGGGCACGGCCAGCGTCGCGGTGACGCCCTTCTCGGGCTTCGTCGTCCAGCCGTCCGGCAGCGGTCCGGCGAACGGATCGGCGAACACCAGGCACGCCGCAGCCGCCGCCGCGACGACCGCGGCGCCGAGCCCGATCCAGACCGCGCGGCCCGGCCGACGCCGGAGGCGCAGCCGTCCGGGGTGCGGCCCGGTCCGCCGGCCGGTCTGCGGAGGCTGCGGAGGCTGCGGCGCGGGCGGGTTCGCGGCGGCCTCCAGCAGGGCACGCACCCGCGCGGCCGCCGGACGGTGCGCCGGGTCCTTCTGCAGCAGTGCGTCGATGACCTCGGCGAGCGGCCCCTGCGCGGCGGCGGCCGGGGCGGGCGTCGCGTTGAGGACGGACTGCAGGGTGGCCGGGGTGTTGCTGCGGCGGAACGGCGACACGCCCTCGGTCGCCGCGTACAGCACCACGCCCAGGGACCACAGGTCGGCTGCGGGCCCGGGACGCCGGCCCAGCACCCGCTCGGGTGCGATGTACTCGGGCGAGCCGACGAAGCCCCCGGTGTCGGTCAGGCTGGTCTCGCCCTCGATCTGGGCGATGCCGAAGTCGGTGAGGACGACCCGGTCGTACCGGCCGAGCAGCACGTTGTCCGGCTTGACGTCCCGGTGCAGGATGCCCGCCGCGTGCGCGGCCTCCAGCGCGCCGAGCACCTCCAGGCCGATCCGGGCCGCCTCGCGCGTCCCGAGCGTGCCCTCCTGCAGGGCGTCGCCGAGCGAACGTCCGCGGACCAGCTCCATCACGATCCACGGCCGGCCGTCGACCACGGCGACGTCGTGGACGTCGACCACGGCGGGATGGTCGAGCCGTGCCGCCGCCCGCGCCTCGCGCCGCATCCGCTCGTACGCCCTGGCCCGTTCACGTTCGGGAAGGGAGTCCGGCACGCGGGGCTCCTTGACGGCGACCTCGCGGTCCACGGTCTCGTCCTTGGCACGCCACACGGTGCCCATGCCTCCGTGCCCGAGCCTGGCGAGCAGCCGGTAGCGCCCCGCGACGAGCCGCCCGACGCCGGGCTCCTGCGGCGGTGTGTCCACGGGCGGTTGCGGCGGCCCTTGCACCGGCGCGGCCTGCGGCGACACGGATCCCGGGTGCGGGCCGGGACTCGGGCTCGGATTCACGCTCGGGCTCGGGCTCGGACGGGGACTCGCGCTCGGGTGAGGGTTCGGGTTCGGCGGTTGCAGAACAAAACTCGTCGTGTCGTCGGGCCCGGGCCCGACTCCCCCGTGGTGACTCATGGGCTCATCACATCGCGCCACACGGGCCGATTTCCACCGGTCCGCCCCACCGGTCACAGACCCGTGACGTGTACCGCTCCTTATGCCCCTTTTACGCGCCCGCCCCGCGCGGACGCCTCACCCTCACCCGACGACGAAGGTGTCGACCGCGACGTCGAAGTACTCCCGCGCCTCCCGCACCTTCCCGAGCGGCGCCGAGACCCACACGTCGTACAGCCGCCCGCCCTCCTCCCAGCACAGGTCGTAGGTGTGCCGGGGGCCCTCCGCCGCGCTGAAGCCGTTCCAGGTGAACTGCCAGAGGGCGGCCGGCCGTCCGCCCTGACTCGTCTCGGTGACGCGGCCGTCGTGGTAGCCCGGGTTGGTGTCCGCTCCCTGGGCGGCGGCCCGCTTCATGACGGCGAGCGGGCCGTCCGGCGACGCCCCGGACACCTTGACGCCGAGCCGGAAGACCTGCCCCGGCGACATGTAGAACACCCGCTCGCCCTGCGGCACCCGCGTGAAGTCCTCCGGCACGGCGAGCGCGAACCCGGCGGGGTCCTCGGCCACCCGGTATCCGGAAGGGGCGGACGGCGTACGGCTCGGCGTGAGCGAGGAGGCGGGCGACGGAGCGGACGACACCGGCGCACTCGGGGACCCGCTCGCCGGGCGCCCCGACCCGCTCGCGGAGACCGTCGGCGCCGGACTCACGGGCGCGCGCCCTCCGTCGCCGTCCCCCTTCATCAGCAGCGCCGCCGCCGACACACCCGCGCCGGCCATCGCGGCGACCAGCAGCGCG
This sequence comes from Streptomyces sp. NPDC001027, assembly GCF_040299045.1. Taxonomy (NCBI): domain Bacteria; kingdom Bacillati; phylum Actinomycetota; class Actinomycetes; order Kitasatosporales; family Streptomycetaceae; genus Streptomyces; species Streptomyces sp. NPDC001027. The sequence goes on along the minus strand of NZ_JBEPBI010000001.1, from coordinate 222,963 downwards.
GCCACCAGGACACTCCTCGTGGAGCGTTCCCGGGCGGCCTGCTCGGTCTGCGGCCGGGGCACGTCGGCCTGCGTCGGCGTGTAGTCGCTGGACACCGGCGTCGGCGTGCACCCGGTGTCGAGGTAGGCGCGCAGCAGCCGCTCCGCCTCCGCTCCGTCCAGCCGCCGGTCCGGATCGCGCTCCAGCAGGCCCCGGACGACCGGCAGCAGCGGCCCGGCCTGCGGGGGCGTACGGATCTCGGCGAACACGACGGCATGCAGGATGCCGCCCAACGAGTCCCGGCGGAAGGGGGATTCGCCGCTCAGCGCCGTGCACAGCAGCGCGCCCAGCGACCACAGGTCGGACTCCGCGCCGGTGCGCGCCCCGGACATCCGCTCCGGCGCGGTGTACTCGGGCGAGCCGACGAACGAGCCGGTCTGGGTGAGCGTGGTGGCGCCCGAGACCTGCGCGATGCCGAAGTCGGTGAGGACGACCCGGTCGCCGTCGCGTTCCAGCAGGACGTTCGCGGGTTTGATGTCCCGGTGCAGAACCCCGGCCGCGTGCGCCGCGCGCAGGGCGCCGAGCAGGGCGATGCCGATCCGGGCCGCCTCGTCCGGTGCGAGCGGGCCGTGCTCGGCGATCCGGTCGGCGAGCGAGCCGCCGTCCAGCAACTCCATGACGATGTACGGGCGTTCGTCCTCCACCACGACGTCGTGCACGACGATGACGTGCGGATGGCGCAACTGGGCGACGGCACGCGCCTCGCGCAGCGTCCGGTCGCGCCGTTCGCGGGCCTCCTCGTCGGAGAGCGAGTCGTCCTGGGTCAGCTCCTTGACCGCGACACGCCGTCCCAACAGCTCGTCCGTGGCCCGCCACACCACTCCCATGCCGCCGCGCCCGAGTCTCGCCTCCAGCCGGTAACGGCCCGCGATGACCCGCGCGGTGCTCCTGCCCCCCTCGGTCCCCATGGGCACATCATGCCCCACCGGACGGCCCGCCTCCGGGGCGCCGTCCGGCCAACTGCGGGAGCCGGCGGCCGGTACTACGCCGTGGGCTCGCGCCAGCTCTGCAGCACCGATCTGAACTGCCGGGCCGTGGTCGCCCAGTCCTCGGCGGGCGAGGACATGTAGATCGCGTACTCGGCGCCGTTGCGGGCCACGTACGTCTCCTCGATCGCACGGCGCGGTCCGGGGAACCCGGTGTCCTTGGCCAACGCGGTCCAGGTGTACTCCCACTCGGAGCCCGCCCGGTCGCGGTAGACGTTCCTCTCGAGGGTGACCCGTCGGTAGTCGACCAGCCTCTTGAGCTGCTGTTCGAGGTCGATCTGGTGCGCGTACGGGTCGCTGAAGTCGGGGGACTTGTCGAGCGCGATGCGGACGAAGTGCTTGCCGCCGTCGGGCGAGTAGTCGACCTGCTGGAGGTCGCCGTCGTCCTGGTACACCTTGCGCTTCCAGCCCTTGGGAAGCGCAAGACCGAAGCCCAGCGGGTCGTCGACGGGCCGCCAGGAGTCGGGCACGGCGCCCTCCTCGACGGAGGCGGCGGTGTCCGTCGGGCTCGGCGAGCCGGACGTCGCCCCGGAGTCGACGGTCTGCGACCGCTCCTGGTCCCATTTCTGCAGCACCACGGCCGTGCCCCCGCCGACCAGCGCGGCGACGGCCACCACCAGCACGAGGGAGCGCAGCCGGCGACGGCGCCGGGGCGGCGACGGCGGCGGCCCGACCGCCGGTGCGGCCTGGCGTGCGTGCGTCGGCTCCTGGCCGGTGTGCATCGGGCCCACGGCGGTGGGGCCGGTCACGGGATGGCCCGGCACCGGCGTCGCCGACTCCGGGCCGACGGGGGCGTACGAGGTGGCGGGAGTGTACGAAGCGGCGGGAGCGTACGAAGCGGCGGGAGCGTACGAGGTGGCGGGCGTCTGGTGGGACCCGGAGCGGGACGCCGTGCGGTGGCCGCCCGTATCCGGGTCGGGCGTACCGTACTGCGTGGGCACATACGCCTGGGCTTCGTACGGACGCCGTCCCTCGGCCGCCTCGGCGAGAAGCTGCTCGGCCTCGGCGACGCCCGGCCGGGCGGCCGGATCCTTCCGTAGCAGGGCGCTGATGACGGGTCCCAGCGGGCCGGCGTACTGCGGGTCGGCGGCCTCTTCCTCGACCACGGCCTGCAGGGTGGTCAGCGGCGAGGTGCGCCGGAACGGCGATCGTCCCTCGACCGCCGTGTACAGCGTCGCGCCCAGCGCCCACAGGTCGGAGGACGGGCCGGGATCATGGCCGCGCACCCGCTCGGGGGCCAGGTAGTCGACGGATCCGACGACCTCGCCGGTGCGGGTGATGGTGGTGTCGCCGTCGATCTGGGCGATGCCGAAGTCGGTGAGGAGGACCCGTCCGTCGTGCGAGAGGAGCACGTTTCCGGGCTTGACGTCGCGGTGCAGTACGCCCGCGGAGTGCGCGGCGCGCAGTGCGCGCAGCACCCACATGCCGATCCGGGCGGCCTCGGCGGCCTCGACGCGGCCGTCCTCCTTGACGGCGTCGGCCAGCGAACGGCCCTCGACCAGCTCCATCACGATCCACGGCCGGCCGTCGTGTTCGAGCACGTCGTGGACGGTGACCACGGCGGAGTGGTTGATCCGCGCGGCCGCCCGGGCCTCCGCCCTGGTCCGCGCCAGCAGCACGGCCTGGTCGCTCTCCGCGACGTAGAGCGCGGCGGTCAGCTCCTTGATGGCCACAGCCCGGTGCAGCAGCTCGTCGTGGGCACGCCACACCCGGCCCATGCCGCCGCTCCCGATGGCGTCGGCGAGCCGGTAGCGGCCGGCCAGGAGCTGGCCCTGCATCTGATTCACGTTGCCCCGCAATGCTCTTGACAGGGTCAGCGTAAAGACCTTGTCGCCTCCACGGAACCGCAGGGGCGCCAAGGAGACAGCACTGTGACGGTTGTCGCTTCCCCGCCGAGGCGGGAACCGGCCCGAGCGGCGGCGTCAGCCGGTGTACTGGTAGGTGGCCGCCGCCTGTTCGTACAGCCTCGTGACCTCGTCCCGTTCGGCCTCCGGCCCTCTGACCTGGACGACGTGATAGCGCCCGGCGATCAGGATCGCGAGGTTGCGGACGTACAGCTTGCGACCGTCGCCGTCGGTCCAGGTGAACTGACCCTCGGCCATGGTCCGCGTGCCCACGGTCGTCGTGCGCAGTCCGGAGGCCGTCGCCCAACTGGAGGCCCGGTACGGCTGGAGCTCGCTCTCCTTCTCCCGCTGATAGACCATCGGGTCGCTGCCGTTCCCGGACGTGCTGTCCCGGCCCGCGACGACGATCAGCTCGAAGTCGCCGTGCGTGTAGAGGACCTGGCCCCGGCCGTTCTTCGGCGTGCGGCCCCAGCCGTTCGCCACGGCGATCTGGAAGCCCGCCTCGTCCTTGCGGAGGGTGAAGCCGTCGGCGACGCCCGCGCCGGACCCGCCGGTCTGGGTGGCCTGCGCCGACGAGGACGACGGCGATCCGGAGACCCCGTCGGCGGGCGCGCTCTGGTCGGGCCGGGGTTCGCTGCTGGCGTGGGGCGCCTGTCCGGCCGGCGTCCCGGTGGCCCCGGCCCGCCGCCCGCCGTCCGTGCCGGCGGCGTCGTCCTCGCCTGCCTTGGGCATGAACAGCATGGCGTAGGCGATCGCCGCGGCCAGCACCAGCAGCACCAGTACGACCAGGGTCCGGCCCAGGCTGCGGGGCGAGCGCTCCGGCTCGGCACGGCCCCGCTTGTGCCGTCCGTGCGACGCGGGCAGCCCGGCGCGACGTCGGCGGACCAGTTCGCCCTTGCGGCGGATGATCGGCAGGCGGCGCGGATCGGCGGGCGGCGCGACCACGACGTGCGTGCCTGCCTCGGGCTCCGGCGCGGACCTCACCAGCGACCGCAGCCAGCCCCGCAGCTCCTCGAAGTCGGGGCGGTCGGTGGGGTCCTGGCGCAGCAGCGACTCCACGACCGGCCGCAGCGGTCCGCACTCCTCGGCGAAGGCCGGCGGCTCGGCGCACACCATCTGCACCAGTTCGGCCGTCGACTCCTCCGGGTACGGCGCATGGCCCTGGACGGCTCGGAACAGCAGCGCGCCGAGCGCCCACAGGTCGGTCGCGGGACCGATCGGCGCGGCCAGCTGCCAGTTCTCGTGGACCGGCCCCGCCTGCTCGGGCGCCCACCGCTCGGTGACCGGCCCGACGACGGCCATCCGCGCCTGCCGGGCCCGCTCCGCCGCCAGCGCGGTGGCGGGTCCCCGGCCTACGCCCGCGCCGGACGTCGCGGTCGGCGATCCGTCCCAGCGGGCGCCGGTGCGCGCGCCGCTCGCCGTGCCGCCCGGCGTCGTCTGCGCAACCTGCCCGGGACGGGAGCCGGTGTGGCGGCCGGAAGGGGATCCGGGGTGGGGCGCGAGGGAGGCGTGCGAAGGAGGCTGAGGGGCGCTGTAGCGTGCGGGACCGGGCACGGGCGCGCCCTGCACGCCGTAGGGGTCGGCGATCTGTCCGGGAGGGCTGCCGCCCGGGGCCGGGGGGTCGCCGTCGGCGGGGGTGCGGGCGCCGGGCAGCGCCGCGCGGCCGTTCTGCTGCGCCTCCTGCGCCTCCTGGACACGGGCCGCGGCGCGCGCTCCGGCGCGATACGCGGCGATCGCCCCGGCCCGCGCGGCACGGATGTCCCCGCCGGTCTCCGCGGGGGCCCTGCGCGCCACGGCGCCGGACGCCCCGCCTGCGCCGGACGCCTCTGCGGCCGGCACGGGCCGTGCACCGGACGCCCTGGCCTCTATGGCGGCGCGCCGAGCGGCCTCGGCGTCCACCGCGCCGGCCCGGGGACCGCCCGGACCCCTGCCGAGTCCCGCGCCGCCGAATCCCGCGCCGCCGGGGCCCGCGTTCGCACCGTGCGCCGGGTGACCGCCGGCTCCGGGGTGTCCGCCCGGGGGCACGGGCCCGAGGGCCGTCGCGCCGCCGCCCAGGGCCGGATCGCCCGCCCGGTCCGCCTCGGCCGCCGTCGTGTCCTCGGCCGGCACCGGGTCGTATCCGCAGAGCGCCTCTTCCGCCGCGCCGACCGCGAGCCCGGTCAGCATGACCCGCCCGTCGTCGCAGACGAGCACCGTGCGGGCGGTGATGTTCCGGTGCACCCACCCGTGCGCGTGCAGCACCCGCAACGCCATGAGCACGTCGGAGGCGACCTCGGCCGCCCGGTACGGGGTCAGCGCCTGCTCGGCGAGCAGGGCCGAAAGGGGGCGCGCCTCGACGAGTTCGCTCACTATCCACAGCGAGCCGCCCTGGGCGAACACGTCGAAGACCTGGTCGAGCCGCGGGTGGTCGGGGATGCCCGCGGCCGCCTGCGCCGCCTCCATCGCGCGCCGTACGACGGGGTCGGCCGGCCGGCGCGTCCCGGAGGCCTCGCCGGCGTTGCGCGTGCCCGGTCGCCGGGCCCCGCGCTCACGGGCCGTGAACCCCTCGGGCAGTCCCTCGGCGTCGAGCACCTCCGCCTCGACGACCTCCGGCAACGGCACCTGGCGGACCAGGACTTCCTGCCCGCTGTAGGTGTCGAAGGCCCGGCTCTCGTGCTCGTACTCGTCCGACAGCGGCAGCGGCAGGCGGTAGCGGTCGGCGAGTACCCGACCCGCGTAGTCGTCCACGTTGCCTCCCCCGGCCGCCCGGTCGGTCAATTCCGTTCGCCTTGCGTCCCGTTGCAGCAGAATCCAGCCGCATTGCTCAATGCGTACGGTCCGCGACCACTCACGATACGTGCCGGAGGCAACCTGCAAAGAGGGGATGCCGGATCTCGCCCCCGAACCCGGCCCGCCCGGCGGCCGCTACTTCTTCGGCATGAAGGTGTCCGCCAGCGTCGACCAGGTCGTCGCGCTCAGGTCGGCGCCCCAGGCCGCGGCCTTCGCCGTGTACATCAGCGCGTACCCGAGACCGTCGTTGACCACGAACCCGCGGTCGATGGTGCGGTAGGCCGTCCCGCTCTCCTGGTAGGTGAACTCCCAGTCGGCCGTGTTCCAGCCGCGGTAGTTCACCTGCTCTATGCGGACCTTCTTGTACTGCGAGCGCACCATGTAGCGCTCCTGGCTCTTCCAGTCCGCCACGGGGCTGCCCTTGGGCGTGTTCGTCCAGGCGACGAGCAGCTTCTGCCCGTCCGGCCCGGTGAAGCGGTCTCCCGCGGCGACCGTCTTCTGGTACTTCCACCCCGCGGGCAGCCCGATCGTGTACCCCTGGGCGCCCTTGTACGTCGTCACCGCCGCGCCGTCCTCGCCGGCGCCGGCCCCGGCGCCGCCTGCCGCGGTGGTGTTGCTCGGCGTGGATCCCGACGCCCCGGACTTCGAGGGGTCCTTCGAACCCGCCCCGTCCTTGCGCGTCGTGTCGCCGGTGTTCTGCTTGCTGTCGGAGTCGCCGCTCGCGCTCCCGCCGGCCGCTGCTGTGGAGGCGCCGCCCTTCGCGCCGCCCGCGGAGTCGTCGCCACCGCCGCCGAGCGTGAGGGCCAGCACGGTGCCGAGCACCGCGAGCGCCACGACCACGGCGATGATCACCAGCGTCCGCTTCGGCACCACGTCGGTCAGCGGGGCCCTCGGCACCGACCGCGGAGGCAGGTCCGGAGGCGTCATGACGGGCCAACCCGAACTCCGCCCGCCGCTCTCGCCGTTCCCCCCGGCAGCACTGCCCGGGGCGGACCCGGCGCCCGCGGCTGCGCCCGAACCGGAACGCGCCGCCGGCACGGACGCGGACGCCGCTGCCGCACCGGAACCCGCTCGGCTCGCGATCCCCGAACCCGCCGCGGTACCCGAGGCCGAGGCCGGAGCCGACCGAGGCACGGGGTTGCCGGACCCCTGGACAGCGGGCGCGGCGGTGGACGGCGGAGGCGGCACCGTGGGCGACACGGCGGTGGAAGCGGAACCGGCGCGATGCGACGCACCGCCCCCCTTCGGGGCCTCGCCCGCTCCCCCGGATCCGGAACCGCTCGTCCCGTTGGACGACTTGGCGCGGGCCGCGGCCGCCGAGGTCACCGCCCCCGCCGCCACCGCGACCTTCCGCACGGACCGCAGCGCGCCGCGCAGCTTCTCGCCGGCCTCGGCGCCCGCCGAACTCCCGCCGCCGCCGGGGCCGTCCGGCGACGCCGGCAGCGGCACTGCCTTCGTCGCGTCCGCGGGCTCCGCGTAATGCGGCTCCGGCGCGTGCAGCACCGCGTTGAGCATGGCCCGCGCGCCGGCGTCGTCGAGGCGCCGCGCGGGGTCCTTGGTGAGCAGGCCGTAGATGACGTCCCGCAGTGGGCCCGCGTTCTTCGGCTCCTCCAGCTGTTCCGTCATCACCGCCGTGAGCGTGGCGATGGCGGAGCCCTTGTCGTAGGGGGGCGATCCCTCGACCGACGCGTACAGCAGACCGCCGAGCGACCACAGGTCGGCCGCCGGCCCCGGCTTGTGCCCGCGGGCCCGCTCCGGGGAGATGTAGGAGGGCGCGCCGACGAGCATGCCGGTGGAGGTGATGGACGGATCGCCCTCGACCTGCGCGATGCCGAAGTCCGTGAGCACGACCCGGCCGTCCTCGGCGATCAGCACGTTGGACGGCTTCACGTCCCGGTGCAGGATGCCCTCGCGGTGCGCGGAGCGCAGCACGTCGAGGATGGCCAGCCCGACCTCCGCCGCACGCTTCGGCTCCAGCACGCCGTCCTCACGGATGACCTCGGCGAGCGACTTGCCCTCGACGAGCTCCATGACGATCCACGGCCGGTCGTCCTCCTCGACCACGTCGAAGACCGTCACCGCGCTGTTGTTGCGGATCCGCGCGATGGCCTTGGCCTCGCGCAACGTCCGCGTGATCAGGCGGCGTTTCTCGTCCTCGTCGATGTTCCCCGGGAACCGCAGCTCCTTGACGGCGACCGTGCGTCCGAGGGTCTCGTCCTCGGCGCGCCACACCGTCCCCATGCCGCCGCGGCCGAGTACGTCTCCCAGCCGGTACCGCCCGGCGAGGAGACGTGCGCTCTTGTCCTGACGGGATGCTCCCGCCCGCTCCGCCTCCGACATGCGTCCCCTCATGCAACCCGCCCTGACAGAGCCTCCATTGTCCCTCACCCGACAAGTGCCCGACGCCCAGGGTGCCCCTCACCGCTTCCCGACCGCACCCCAGGAGGGGAGCATTCCGGCCAGAAGGTGCAGCACGCTCCGGCCAATGCGCCGTTCGAGCGCCGGTCAGGGGGCGCGGACCGGGTGAGGAGTGTGCGCCCCGGCCCTGGATGATGGGTGCGACGAACCGACGGGAAAAGAGCCGGGACCGAGGCGAGAGGGGGACCCGCGATGCCCTTGCGGCGAGGCCTTGCGACCTCCCCCCTGGCCCTGGCGCTCCTCGGCCTGTGCACGGTGAGTTCGCAGGCCGCCTCCACTCCGCCCACGGACCTGCTGCTCCCGCTGCTCCTCACCCGGGGCGACGTGCCCGCCGCGGCCATGCTGGCCCGGGAGGAGAGCGGCGCCCGCTACGCCGAAGCGGGCCCGGGCACCTCCCGGTCCGACCGTTTCAGGGCCGGCAGCGTCACGAAGAGCTTCCTCGCGACCGTCGTGCTCCAACTGGCCGAGGAGCACCGGCTCGCGCTGTCCGACACGGTGGAGTCGCATCTGCCGCGACTGGTGCGCGGGGCCGGCAACGACGGGCGCGCGCTGACCCTTCGTTCCCTGCTCACCCACACCAGCGGACTGTACGACTACACCCGGGACACCGCAGGCGCCGCCCCCCTCACTCCGCTCCAAGCCGTCCGCGTCGCTGTCACCCACCCCCCGGCCGACCTCGGCCGCTTCGCCTACTCCAACACCAACTACGTTCTGCTCGGCCTGATCGTCGAGCAGGTCACCGGCCGCTCGTACGCCTCGGAGGCCGAGCGGCGGATCATCGATCCCCTGCGTCTGACGGGCACCTCCTTCCCGGGATCCCGCGTCTCCTTGCCCTCTCCGCACGGCCGCGCCTACGACCCTGACGGCGCCGACGTCACCGAACTCGATCCGCGGGTGGCCGGAGCCGCGGGCGAGCTGGTCTCGACGCTCACCGATCTGGACCGCTTCTACGCGGCGCTGCTGGGCGGCGAGCTGCTGCCCCCGCGCCGGCTGCGCGAGATGCTCGACACCCGTACCGCGCACGGCTCGTACGGCATGGGCCTGTTCCCCGCGAAGCTCCCGTGCGGCGTCACGGTGTGGGGGCACAACGGCCGGATCCCGGGCAGCTACGTGCGCACCGCAGCCACCGCCGACGGCCGGCGTGTCCTCACCTTCCGGGTGAACACGACGGCGATCGCAGATCCCGGCCTGGAACCGGCCCTGCTCGCCGCCGAGTTCTGCCCTCGCAATCCGTAGAACGCCTCGGCGTCGAACGGAGATCCCGAAAGGCATCACCCGTTCGAGTGAAACGCACGCAGGGCCCGAAACAAACCGGCCGACCGGCTGACCAGGGCCCCCGTCGCGGGTGCGGCAGCCCCGCGAGCCCCGACCGCCGCGGGCCGGAGCCGCCGCAGGCCGGAGCCGCCGGGTCCCGTGACAGGCACGACCACGAGCACGAACCGGGCCCGAGCCGTGGCATCCCACGAAGGGCCCCGGCCCCGTTGCAGACAGGAGCCGGAGCCGAGTCGCAGGCGACGGGCCGTCAGAGGGGCACGATGTCCGGCGCGCCCAGTCGCGCCGCGTCCGCCGTCAGGTCGTCGGGCTGACGCTGCGACTCCCGCTCGGCCTCCACCCGCTTCTGGTAGTGCTCGACCTCGCGCTCGATGTGGTCCTTGTCCCAGCCCAGCACCGGCGCCATGAGCTCGGCGGCCTCCAATGCACTGCGGGTGCCGCGGTCGAAGGTCTCGATGGAGATGCGCGTGCGGCGCGTCAGCACGTCGTCCAGGTGCCGTGCCCCCTCGTGCGAGGCGGCGTACACGATCTCGGCGCGCAGATAGTCGTCGGCGAACTGGAGCGGCTCGCCCAGGGAGGGGTCGGCGACGACGAGGTCAAGGACCTCTTCCGCCATCGCCCCGAAGCGGTTGAGCAGATGCTCCACGCGCACCACGTGCAGGCCGGTGCGCGCCGCGATCCGCGCCCGCGCGTTCCACAGCGCCCGGTAACCCTCCGCGCCCAGCAGCGGCACGTCCTCCGTGACGCATTCGGCGACCCGCAGATCGAGTCCGCGCACCGCCTCGTCGACCGCGTCCTTGGCCATCACCCGGTACGTCGTGTACTTGCCGCCTGCGACGACCACGAGTCCCGGCGCCGGATGGGCGACGGTGTGCTCCCGGGAGAGCTTGCTGGTGGCGTCGGACTCGCCCGCCAGCAACGGCCGCAGTCCCGCGTACACGCCCTCCACGTCGTCCCTGGTCAGCGGCACCGCGAGGACCGAGTTCACATGCTCGAGGAGGTAGTCGATGTCGGCGCTGGAGGCGGCCGGGTGGGTCTTGTCGAGATCCCAGTCGGTGTCGGTGGTGCCGATGATCCAGTGCCGGCCCCAGGGGATGACGAAGAGCACGGACTTCTCGGTGCGCAGGATCAGCCCGGAGGAGGAGCTGATGCGGTCCCGCGGCACGACGAGGTGGATGCCCTTGGAGGCGCGGACGTGGAACTGCCCCCGCTCCCCCACCATCGCCTGGGTGTCGTCGGTCCACACACCGGTGGCGTTGACGATCTGCCGGGCGCGGATCTCGTACTCCCCGCCCGCCTCGACGTCCTCCACCCGTGCGCCCACGACGCGTTCGCCCTCCCGCAGGAATCCGGTGACGCGCGCGCAGTTGGCCGCCTTCGCCCCGTAGGACGCCGCGGTGCGCACCAGCGTGGCGACGAAGCGGGCGTCGTCCATCTGGGCGTCGTAGTACTGCAACGCGCCGACGAGGGCGTCCTTCTTCAAGGCCGGCGCCACGCGCAGGGCACGGCGTCGGCTCAGGTGACGGTGCGTCGGCAGCCCGCGACCGTGGCCGCGGGCCATGGACATCGCGTCGTACAGGGCGACGCCCGAGCCCGCGTACAGCCGCTCCCAGCCCTTGTGCTGGAGCGGATACAGGAAGGGCACCGGTTTCACCAGGTGCGGGGCGAGCCGTTCGAGCAGCAGCCCGCGCTCCTTGAGCGCCTCGCGCACCAGCGCGAAGTCGAGCATCTCCAGGTAGCGCAGGCCGCCGTGGATCAGCTTGCTGGACCTGCTCGACGTGCCCGAAGCCCAGTCCCGCGCCTCGACCAGTCCGGTGGACAGGCCGCGCGTCACGGCGTCCAGCGCCACGCCGGCGCCCACCACTCCGGCACCCACCACCAGCACGTCCAGTTCACGCTCGGCCATCGCCGCCAGTGACTCGGCTCGTTGCGCCGGCCCCAGTGTCGCTGTCCTCACCGCTGCCTCCCGCTGTCGGTCGTGCCGGCCGCGCCCGTCGGGGCGAGACCCCGTCCGTATCCCCCATGCCCAGATTCTGACCGCGCTGCGCCACTTCAGCCACCAGGGGCCTGAGCCTGTGGACAACTCCCACGGAACCCGACCGCCCCGTCGGGGAACACGGCCGGTCAACACAGTCGATCAATCCCGCATAACGGTCATATTTACTCCTAGTCTGACATTGCGCTCGCCCATCCTGTCCACCGGGCTTGCGCACCTGTCCCACCTCGGTTATTGGGAAGGACGGCATACGCCATGCCCGCAGATCTCGCCGTCATCGGACTCGGCCCGCTCGGCCTCCCCCTGGCCCAGGCCGCCGTGGCCGCCGGCATCCCCACCGTCGGCTACCGCACCGGCCCCGAGGCGGGCTCGCTGAGTCCCGCCGAACTGCGCCGGATGCTCTCGGGGGGCTTCCGGACCGCCGCCAACCCCGCCGAGCTGGGCCGGGTGCGCACCGCCGTCATCTGCGCCCCCACCCCACGCGACGCGGACGGCCGTCTCGACCTGAGCCAGATGGAGGCGGCCGCCCGCACCCTCGCCGGGCACCTGCGGCCGCACACCACCGTGATCCTGGAGTCAGCCGTGTACCCCGGCGCCACGGAGGAATTCCTGCTGCCGCTGCTGGAGGAGACGTCCGGCCTGCGCGCGGGCCGCGACTTCCACCTCGCCTACTCGCCGAGCCGGATCGACCCCGGCAGTCGTGCCTTCACCCCGGCCAACACGCCGAAGGTCATCGGGGGCCTCACCCCCGCCTGCACCGAGTCGGCCGCCGCCTTCTACGGCCGGCTCACGGACAAGGTGGTACGCGCGCGTGGGCTGCGGGAGGCCGAGACCGTGCAGCTCCTGGAGACCAACTTCCGGCACGTCAACATCGCCCTCGTCAACGAGATGGCCGTCCTCTGCCACGACCTGGGCGTCGACCTGTGGGACGTCGTCCGCTGCGCGGAGACCAAGCCCTTCGGCTTCGAGGCCTTCCGCCCCGGCCCCGGCGTCGGCGGCCACTCCGTCCCCCTGGACCACGTCGGCCGGCCCGGCAGCCCGCTGCGCATGGTGGAACTGGCCCGGCAGGTCAACAACCACATGCCCCGCTACGTCGTCCAGCGCGCCGCCGCCCTCCTCAACGAGCACGGCAAATCGGCGCGCGGCGCGCGCGTGCTGCTGCTCGGCGTCACCTACAAGGCCGACCTCGCCGACGAGCAGGGAGCCCCCGCGCGTGAGATCGCGGTCCGCCTGACGGAGCTCGGCGCCGCCGTCAGCTACCACGACCCGCACGTCCCGTCCTGGAGCGTCCTGGACCGCCCGGTGCCGCGCGCCGACTCCCTCTACGAGGCCGCGGCCGACGCCGACATCACGATCCTTCTCCAGCAGCACCGGACGTACGACCTCCAGGGCCTGTCGGTGAAGGCGCAACTCCTGCTGGACACGCGGGGCGCCACGCCCACGGGGGCGGCGCACCGGCTGTGAACGGGGGAGCATACGCCGGCAGGGGCCGGTCACCTCGCTCGGGTGAGGTGACCAGCCCCTGTCGGCGTGTGTGTGGGGGGGTGCCTACCGTCGGTGCACCGAGTCCGCGACGGTGACCTCGACGCGCTGGAACTCCTTCAGTTCGCTGTAGCCGGTCGTGGCCATGGCGCGGCGCAGGGCGCCGAAGAAGTTCATCGAGCCGTCGGGGGTGTGCGAGGGGCCCGTCAGGACCTCCTCGATCGTGCCGACCGTGCCGAGGTCGACCTTCTTGCCGCGCGGCAGCTCCTCGTTGACGGCCTCCATGCCCCAGTGGTTGCCGCGGCCCGGCGCGTCGGTCGCGCGCGCGAGCGGCGAGCCCATCATCACCGAGTCGGCGCCGCAGGCGATCGCCTTGGGGAGGTCACCGGACCAGCCGACGCCGCCGTCCGCGATGACGTGCACGTACCGGCCGCCGGACTCGTCCATGTAGTCGCGGCGCGCGGCGGCCACGTCAGCGACCGCGGTCGCCATCGGGACCTGGATGCCGAGCACGCTGCGGGTGGTGTGCGCCGCGCCGCCGCCGAAGCCGACGAGGACGCCCGCCGCGCCCGTGCGCATCAGGTGCAGCGCCGCCGTGTAGGTGGCGCAGCCGCCGACGATCACGGGGACGTCGAGCTCGTAGATGAACTGCTTGAGGTTCAGCGGCTCGTGCGAGCCGGAGACGTGCTCCGCCGACACCGTCGTGCCGCGGATGACGAAGATGTCCACGCCCGCGTCGACGACGGCCTTGGAGAACTGGGCCGTGCGCTGCGGGGAGAGCGCGGCGGCGGTGACCACGCCCGAGTCGCGCACCTCCTTGATGCGCTGCCCGATCAGCTCCTCCTTGATGGGAGCCGCGTAGATCTCCTGGAGGCGACGGGTGGCGGTGTCCGCGTCCAGCTCGACGATCTCGTCCAGCAGCGGCTGCGGGTCCTCGTGCCGGGTCCACAGACCCTCGAGGTTGAGGACGCCGAGACCGCCGAGCTCACCGATGCGGATCGCGGTGGCCGGGGAGACGACCGAGTCCATGGGGGCGGCCAGGAAGGGCAGCTCGAAGCGGTAGGCGTCGATCTGCCAGGCGATCGAGACCTCCTTCGGGTCCCGCGTACGGCGGCTGGGGACGACGGCGATGTCGTCGAAGGCGTACGCCCGGCGGCCGCGCTTGCCGCGCCCGATCTCGATCTCAGTCACGTGTGTGGCCTTTCCCTGATGCGTTGCAGCGTCTTCCAGTATCGCCGACGGCCACGACAAGGGCGGCCCCGGATGTCCCGGGACCGCCCTTGTCGTGTCTCACGCGCGCGTGAGCGCCTGCTCGTCGCTCGCGGTCGCCTACTTGCTGCTGTAGTTCGGCGCCTCGACCGTCATCTGGATGTCGTGCGGGTGGCTCTCCTTGAGACCCGCGGAGGTGATCCGCACGAAGCGGCCCTTGGTCTCCATCTCCTCGATGGTGGCGGCGCCCACGTAGCCCATGGTCTGGCGCAGACCGCCGACGAGCTGGTGCAGCACGTTGCCGAGCGGGCCGCGGTAGGGCACCTGGCCCTCGATGCCCTCGGGCACGAGCTTGTCGTCGGCCGCGACCTCCGCCTGGAAGTAGCGGTCCTTGGAGTACGACTTGGCCTGGCCGCGGGACTGCATGGCGCCCAGCGAGCCCATGCCGCGGTACGACTTGAACTGCTTGCCGTTGATGAACTGCAGCTCGCCCGGCGACTCCTCGCAGCCGGCGAGGAGGCTGCCCAGCATCACCGTGTCGGCGCCGGCGGCCAGCGCCTTGCCGATGTCGCCGGAGTACTGCAGGCCGCCGTCGCCGATCAGCGGGATGCCCGCCGGACGGGCCGCGAGGGACGCCTCGTAGATGGCCGTGACCTGCGGGACGCCGATGCCGGCGACCACCCGGGTGGTACAGATCGAGCCGGGTCCGACGCCGACCTTGATGCCGTCCACGCCCGCGTCGATCAGGGCCTGGGCGCCGTCACGGGTGGCGACGTTGCCGCCGATGACGTCCACGCGGACGCTCGACTTGATCTTCGACATCCAGCTGAGGGCGTTGCTGTTGTGGCCGTGGGAGGTGTCGACGACCAGGAAGTCCACGCCGGCCTCGGCGAGGGCCTGGGCGCGCTCCAGCGCCTCGGGGCTGGCGCCGACGGCCGCGCCGACGAGCAGCCGGCCCTCGCCGTCCTTGGCGGCCCGGGGGTACTTCTCGGCCTTGACGAAGTCCTTGACGGTGATGAGGCCCCTGAGGAGACCCGCCTCGTCGACCAGCGGAAGCTTCTCGATCTTGTGCTTGCGCAGCAGCTCCATCGCCTCGACGCCGGAGATGCCCACCTTGCCGGTGACCAGCGGCATCGGCGTCATGACCTCGCGCACCTGACGCGAGCGGTCGGACTCGAAGGCCATGTCGCGGTTGGTGACGATGCCGAGCAGCTTGCCGCCGCCGTCGGTGACCGGCACACCGCTGATGCGGAACTTGGCGCACAGGGCGTCCGCCTCGGCGAGCGTCGCGTCCGGGTTCACCGTGATCGGGTCGGTGACCATGCCGGACTCGGAACGCTTCACGAGGTCGACCTGGTTGACCTGGTCCTCGATGGAGAGGTTGCGGTGCAGCACGCCCACACCGCCCTGCCGGGCCATCGCGATCGCCATGCGCGACTCGGTCACCTTGTCCATCGCCGCCGACAGCAGCGGGATGTTGACACGAACATTGCGAGAAATGCGGGACGAGGTGTCGACCGCGTTGGGGAGCACCTCGGATGCGCCCGGCAGCAGCAGCACGTCGTCGTAGGTGAGCCCGAGGGTCGCGAATTTGGCGGGCACTCCGTCGACGTTTGCAGTCATGACACCTTCCCCAAATGGCCTTGATCGGTGCGGATGTCCATGCTAACGGGAAGCGCACCGCCCGAATTCCACGGAAGAGCGTGACTCCGGGCTTCGTATGTTCGTACGGAGAACGCGACCCGCGTGTTCAACCGACGTGTTCAGCGGACGACCGACCGACGGCGAAAGCGCTCTCTCCGGGGCGACTTCCGCCCGCCCGGCGGCCCGCCCTACTGCTCGGCGAGCGCCCGCAGCCGGCTCAGCGCCCGGTGCTGGGCCACCCGGACCGCCCCGGGTGACATTCCCAACATCTGGCCGGTCTCCTCCGCGGTGAGACCCACCGCGATGCGCAGCAGCAGCAGCTCCCGCTGGTTCTCGGGCAGGTTGGCCATGAGCTTCTTGGCCCATTCGGCGTCGCTGCTGAGCAGGGCGCGCTCCTCGGGGCCGAGGGAGTCGTCGGGCCGTTCCGGCATCTCGTCGGAGGGGACCGCCGTCGAGCCCGGGTGGCGCATGGCCGCCCGCTGCAGGTCGGCGACCTTGTGGGCGGCGATGGCGAAGACGAAGGCCTCGAAGGGCCGGCCGGTGTCCCGGTAGCGGGGCAGGGCGAGGAGGACCGCGACGCAGACCTCCTGCGCGAGGTCCTCCACGAAGTGGCGCGCGTCGCCGGGCAGCCGGGACAACCGGGTACGGCAGTAGCGCAGCGCCAGAGGGTGGACGTGGGCCAGCAGGTCATGCGTGGCCTGCTCGTCGCCGTCCACGGCGCGATGGACGAGTGCCCCGATCGTCCCCACGGCAGTGACCGCCTCGTCATCGCGCATCGGTCCATGGTGCACTGCGGCCGGACCGGCCGCGGCACCGTGCCCGTCGTTGTGCACCGAAGCGTTATGAGCAGGTGCGCCGGATGTCATCCCCTGCGCCCTCCCCTTCCGCTCGACCGACTCGTCCCCGAGGAACTCCACACCTCAAGGATGCGGCATCCGCGGCGAAACGAGCAGCGGGCGTCCGCTGGGGCCCCGCGCCGCACCCGTCCGATGTGCGGCGGCAAGGGGTTTCACCCGGCCTTCGGATCGCCTCTGACCAGGGAGGTTCGCGCATGAGCCCACTCCCCTCAGTGAAATGACCGATGTCACGCGCGTCCGGAGCGGACCACCGGACGCCGGTCGCGCAGCCACCACCAGTCACGCAGTCTCCGGGTCGAAGCTGCGACACCGGCGGTCCGAGGCCGGAAGGCCAGAGTGCCCGAAGGCCAGAGTGCCGGAAGGCCTGAACGCCCGGCGACCGACCGGGGCCGTGAGGCCGCCGGTCCGGCACCGCACGGCGCGGCCGGGACCGGGCCCCGGCGGCGACGGTCGGGGATCTGCCTAGCGGACCAGGCCCCAGCGGAAGCCGAGGGCCACCGCGTGTGCGCGGTCCGAGGCGCCGAGCTTCTTGAACAGCCGTCGGGCGTGCGTCTTGACGGTGTCCTCGGAGAGGAACAGCTCACGGCCGATCTCCGCGTTCGAGCGGCCGTGGCTCATGCCTTCGAGGACCTGGATCTCACGCGCGGTGAGCGTGGGCGCCGCGCCCATCTCGGCCGAGCGCAGCCGCCGCGGGGCGAGCCGCCAGGTGGGGTCGGCGAGGGCCTGCGTGACGGTCGCCCGCAGCTCCGCGCGCGAGGCGTCCTTGTGCAGGTAGCCGCGAGCGCCGGCCGCGACCGCGAGGGCCACGCCGTCCAGGTCCTCCGCGACGGTCAGCATGATGATGCGGGCGCCGGGGTCGGCGGACAGCAGCCGCCGTACGGTCTCGACGCCGCCCAGTCCGGGCATGCGCACGTCCATCAGAATCAGGTCCGAGCGGTCGGCCCCCCAGCGGCGGAGGACTTCCTCGCCGTTGGCCGCCGTCGTCACGCGCTCGACGCCGGGCACGGTCGCGACCGCGCGGCGGAGCGCCTCTCGGGCAAGCGGGGAGTCGTCGCAGACGAGGACGGAAGTCATGGCCGCCCTCCGCAGCTGATGCGCGTCACCTTGTGCCTCCAGGCTGGTACGAAATCGTCACCTGTGCGGTCGACCGTCTCGGACGCCTGCCCGAGCGTTTGTCTTCTCAACCGCTACCGCACACTCAACGATGGTCACTCGAAAGAGTTACGGGGCTGCGTGCATTCTTCGGCACTCTACGTGAGGGCGCGGACACAGAGGAGTCAGGCACACGGACCCTCAAGCTTTCATCACATGCGGTGCCCCATTCGGCCTCATTTCTTCCCTTTTACTGGTGTCTGAGGCTAGATTCGCAATGAGTCATATTTTCATCTCCTTAGATCGTAGTTGTACGGTCGTGGGCACGGTATCCGCTCTGAACGGCTACAAGGGGTCACGCAATGGCAGATTTCTCCCGCCTTCCCGGACCGAACGCGGATCTGTGGGACTGGCAGCTTCTCGCTGCCTGCCGCGGAGTGGACAGCTCGCTCTTCTTCCATCCGGAGGGCGAGCGCGGGGCGGCTCGGAGCGCTCGAGAGAACTCGGCCAAGGAGGTCTGCATGAGGTGCCCGGTCCGCGCGCAGTGCGCGGCGCACGCGCTGGCGGTGCGCGAGCCGTACGGCGTGTGGGGCGGGTTGACCGAGGACGAGCGCGAAGAGCTCATGGGGCGGGCGCGCAACCGCCTGGTCTCGGCGTCGTCGGGCGCGAGGGACACCGCCTCGAACACATGAAGGAACGTTTCTTCAGAAACGGGGGCATGCGCGTCTGCAGAAACGAGGGCACGCGTCTTCAGAAGGCACGCGTCTTCAGGAACGAGGGCACGCGCGCGTGCCCTCCGCTTCTCCCACCGGCCCTCTCATGAGGAGGCCGCGGCCCGCCTCAGCTGCTCCAGGGTGGCCGTCACCGCCGGCACGTGGGCCAGGTCGGGCAGGGTGAGCGCGACGATCTCCCGTCGGACCGCCGGTTCCAGCGTCAGCGCCCGGACGCCGCGGGGGCGTACGGAGTCGATCGCGAGCTGCGGCAGCACGGCGACGCCGAGACCGGCGCCGACCAGGCCGACCACCGCCGGGTAGTCGTCCGTCGCGAAGTCGATGCGGGGCGTGAAGCCCGCGCTCTCGCACACATGGACCAGCTGGCCGCGGCAGCGCGGGCAGCCGGCGATCCACGGCTCGTCGGCGAGGTCGCCGATGGCGACGGCGTCCGAGGACCCGATGCGTGCGAGACGGTGCCGCTCGGGGACGAGGGCCACCAGACGGTCCGTCAGCAGCGGCCGCACGACCAGGTCGTCCCATTCGTCGTCGCCGCAGTCCCCGGAGCCGGCGGCGCCCGCGCGGATCGGGCCGACGGCGCCCGAGCGGACCGGGGCGGCGGCGCCCGAGCGGACCGGGCCCGTGCCGACCGGGCCGGGGCCGACCGTGGGGGCCTTGCCGGGGCCGGCCTCGTGTGCGACGCCGGGGGTCGTGCGCTCGTGGACGCCGGGGGTCGCGCGTTCGTAGCGGAAGGCGAGGGCGATGTCGCAGTCGCCCTCGCGCAGCAGCCGCACCGACTGCGGGGGCTCCGCCTCCTCGAGGGAGACGCGGGTGCCGGGGTGGGCGGCGCGCAGAGCTGCGAGGGCGGTCGGGACGAGGGTGGAACTGCCGCTGGGGAAGGACACCAGGCGGACCCGGCCGGCGCGCAGGCCCGCGATGGCCGCGACCTCCTCCTCCGCCGCGGTGAGGCCCGACAGGATCCCGGCCGCGTGCCGGACGAGGGCCTCGCCTGCCTGGGTCAGCCGCATCCCGCGACCGTTGCGGACGAGCAGCGGGGTGCCGACGGATGCTTCCAGGGCCTTCATCTGCTGACTGACGGCCGGCTGGGTGCAGCCCAGTTCCCGCCCGGCCGCCGAGAAGGAGCCGGTGGCGGCGACGGCGCGCAGGACGCGGAGATGACGGGCCTCGATCATCCACCGAGCATAAGGGAGGCTTGGGTTGCCGAGCGAATAATGCGTCGACACTTTGATGTCCGGTCGCCTATCGTGCCGCCATGAGGCTTCTGTCCGTCAATGTGGGCCGCCCGACGGCCGTGTCGTACACCGACCAGCCCCAGGGCCTGACCGGCATCGACAAACAGCCGGTCGAGGGGCCCGTGCGGGTGTCCGCGCCCGGTCCGAAGGGCGTCGGCGCGAGCGGCCTGGCCGGGGACGCGGTGTGCGACCTGCGCCATCACGGCGGCGACGACCAGGCGGTGTACGCCTTCGCGCGCGAGGACCTCGACGCGTGGGAGCGCGAGCTGGGGCGCACGCTGGCCTCCGGCGCGTTCGGCGAGAACCTCACCACGACGGGGCTCGACGTGTCCGGCGCGCGGATCGGCGAGCGCTGGCGGATCGGCTCCGAGGTGGTGCTTGAGGTGAGCGCGGGGCGGATACCGTGCCTGACCTTCCAGGGGCATCTGGGCGAGCGGCGCTGGGTCCGGCGGTTCACGGAGAAGGCGGCCACGGGCGCGTACCTGCGGGTGATCGTGCCGGGCGAGATCCGCGCGGGGGACGCGGTGGAGATCGTCCACCTGCCGGATCACGAGGTGACGGCCCGTATGCAGTTCCAGGCCGTCACCACGCACCGGGAGCTGCTGCCCCGGACGCTCGCGGCGGGCGCGGCCCTGCATCCGGAGACGGTGGCCGCCGCCCGGAAGTATCTGGCGCGGCACGGAGGGTGACGCCCTCACGGTGAGCGGCGCTCACGCGACCTTCACCTTCGGGAGGCCGCGTGCAGAGAAGGGACGCACCCGCTCCGGATCACTAACCTTCTGTCATGACAACGGCTCTCATCACGGGTTCGACCGCGGGCATCGGCGCCGCGTTCGCCCGCAGACTGGCGGCGGACGGGCATGATCTCGTCCTCGTCGCACGGGACACCAAGCGGCTGCGCGAGCAGGCGACCGAGTTGCACGACCGGCACGGCATCGAGGCGGAGGTGCTGACGGCCGACCTGTCGACGGACGTGGGCATCGAGGCGGTGGCCGTCCGGCTCGGGGACCGCAAGAAGCCCGTCGACCTGCTGGTCAACAACGCAGGCTTCGGCAACAAGGGCCGCTACCTCGACGTCTCCATGGCCGACGAGCTGACCATGCTCAAGGTGCACTGCGAGGCGGTGCTGCGGCTGACGTCCGCGGCGGCGGCCACGATGCGCGAGCGGGGGCGCGGGGGCGTCGTCAACGTGGCCTCGGTGGCGGCGTTCGTGCCGCGCGGGACGTACGGGGCGTCCAAGGCGTGGGTCGTGCAGTTCACGCAGGGCGCGGCGAAGGACCTGGCCGGGACGGGCGTGCGTCTGATGGCCCTGTGCCCGGGCTTCGTCCGCACGGAGTTCCACGAGCGGGCCGGGATGGGCACGGACAACATCCCCGGGTGGATGTGGCTGGACGCGGACAAGCTGGTCGCGGCGGCGCTGCAGGATCTGGCGCGCGGGAAGTCGGTGTCGATCCCCGACCCGCGGTACAAGGCGCTGATGGGGCTGGTGAAGGTGACCCCCCGGGGGCTGCTGGGCGGCGTCAGCTCGCGGACGGGACGCAAGTACGGGCCCCAGTAGCGGGCCCGCGGGCGGACGGGTGGCGTCGGCGCTCCGGTGGGAAGATGGGCGTGTCCGAACACCGGATCCAGGGGGGCCGGAGGCGACGTCATGACGTTCGTACAGCTCATCGACTGCAGGACGAGCCGGTTCGACGAGATGGACCGGCTGATGGACACATGG
This sequence comes from Streptomyces sp. NPDC001027, assembly GCF_040299045.1. Taxonomy (NCBI): domain Bacteria; kingdom Bacillati; phylum Actinomycetota; class Actinomycetes; order Kitasatosporales; family Streptomycetaceae; genus Streptomyces; species Streptomyces sp. NPDC001027. Next base: position 201,672 of record NZ_JBEPBI010000001.1, on the reverse strand, counting down.
GTCGAGCAGACCAAGGGAAAGCGGACCGCCACGCACGCGGTGGTCGGCAAGGACCGCTCGGACGCTTCGCACTTCATCGAGATCGTGGAGTTCCCCTCGTTCGAGGAGGCGATGCGGAACTCGAACCTTCCGGAGACCGGCAAGATCTTCCAGGAACTGGTCGCGCTGTGCGACGAGATGCCCACGTTCACCGATCTCGACGTCGTGCGGGACGATCAGCTGTACGCGGCGACGGCGCGGCGGTTCCTGGAGACGCTGGCCGCCCCGGGTGAGCTGGCGCCGCTCGACGGTCTGCTGGCGCAGGACTACCACCACCATGACCCGTCCAATGTGCAGGACGTGATCGGCATGGACGCGATGCGGCGCGAGGTCGAGATGTGGCGCGCCGGCTTCGCCGTCACGTTCACCGTCGAGGACCAGATCTCCGAGGACGACCGCGTGTGCACCCGCTGGACGTTCGACGCGACGCACCACGGCGAGTTCATGGGCCTCGCGCCCACCGGCCGGGACGTCACCATGACCGGGACGACCATCTGCCGGTTCGACGACGACGGCAGGATCGCCGAGGCCTGGTGGCAGTACGACCGCCTCGGTCTGATGGCCCAGCTGGGAGCACTGGACGCGCTGGAGACCTGACGGCACGACGTCCGACGCCGCCCGCCTGGGAAAAAGCCCCCGTTCCACACCGCACACAGGAACGGCGGCCTTTCGCTCAGCGTTGCCCTGCCGCGGTGCACCGCCCGTGGTCACGGGAGCCGACCAGGATTTCCGCGCTGGCAGGGGAGGCCCCGGGCTCTGTCCATCGGGGCCCGTACGAGTTGGCGGCCGACGGAGGGGGCGGAGCGCCCGGCAAGGACTTCGCGTCGGCCCCCGCCCGGAAGAGGGCCGCGGCCAAGGCGATCGAGGAGCACCTGGAGCCGGACACCTCGAAGGCAGGCGCCAAGGCAGCCGAAAGCACCGGTGCGGCCGTGACCGCGTTCGGCCAGGGTGACGGCGAAGACTGGCTCACCGGCCAGGCTTTAAAGACCGCGAAGGAGACATGGAGCCAACAGCTCACCACGCTGATGAATCGCCTCGGGTCGGAGAAGGCGGCTCTGCGCGCCACAGGCCTGTTGCTCCAGAGCACGGACACCGGCGTGGGATCGGGGATCCGGAATTCCTCCGTACTGGACGCGTTCTGATTGACCCTCAAATCACCACTTAGCGCGCGGAGTTCGCTTTGGCGTGGACGGCAAGCCCAAGGTCTCGCTCGACTACCAGGTCAACGTGTGGGACAGATACAACTGGGACGCCGGCAAGTCGACCACGTTCCCCGGCGGCGTCGTGATCCCCGACGCCGAGATGGGGCGTCTGCACAAGACGGGTCTCGCTCAGGAATTCGACATGCGCGGCAGCAGCTCCACCTACACGTACGACCTGAACAGCGGCACACCCGCCACGACGGCCCCGCCGGACCAGGGCCGCGAAGGCACCCGCGGGGATGTCTCCCGGGGCGACGAGGAGAACCGGTGACGATCCGACGTGGCGCCCACATGCTGGCGGCGCTGACAACCGCCCTCCTCCTCGTCTCGTGCTCCGGAGGCGACCAGGGCGCTCGCCGCGTGACCGAGGGACGCGACTATCAGTGGGACAAGAAGGCCGGCGCCTTGGACGCGTCCGCGTTCATGAACGTGGCGGTGCCGGAGGACGCCACACAGATCAAAGGTGCCATCCAGCTCAACCCCCAAGAGGACGTCTACCTCCTCACCTTCGTCACCAGCGAGAAGACCGCCGAGGGCATCGCGCAGGACCTCCGCTCCGAAGAGCCCCTGCGCGTGAGGAAAGGGGACTCCGCCGAGGGGGAGCGCTTCGGGCACCTGGGGCTGCCCGAGCCGCAGACGTTGAAGGGAGCACGCTGGGCCGGGGTGTGCCCGCCCTGCGTGAACGACCACCGCCGCAAGAAGGTGCAGTGGATCGACGTCTACGTCGACACACTGGAAGGCGATCGGGCGCGGGTTTATCTTCAGGCGTTCTGAGTGGTCCGCGAGGCATGAGGGAGGGGCGGCCGGTCGCCTGACGCCGGCATGCTCGCATGCCTCGCCCTATGGGTGCCGAACTGCCTCAACTCCCCCGCCCTCGTGCGGTTTCCGGGGTCCTGTCGGCGTCGTGAAGCCCCGGTGCGCAGGTCGGGCCGGGCCTCGCCGGCTGCCGGTGCGGGCAGGGCCGGGATGCGTCGGCGGGGCGGGGTGGGGCCGGTGGGGTGGACGGCGCCGAGGAGCGAGGGGCACCCGGATCGCCTATCGTGGAATGCGGTGAGCCGAACGGGACTCACCCTGCCGGGGCGATCTGGTTCGCATTCCCCGACGACACATCTCATCCCGTGGCCGTGAGTACGCCGGCCGCCATGTCCCGCATCCGCAGCGCGTCCACCGGTGAGCGCTGTGCCGACCGACTCCGACCACCAGCACGGCCGCCGCGCCCTATCACGCCGTCCGAAGGGTCACCCCGATCCGTTCGCGGCATCGGCGGCCTCCGCGGACGGATGGGGCCCCGCAAAGGGTCCACGGCCGCGGTCGCGGGCGAATCGAGGAACGGAGACACCCATGGCAATGCTCCGCCTGACCATGAAGGCCGCGTTGTGTGCGCTCGTCGCGTTGATGATGGCCGCCGTCTGGGCCCAACCGGCGAACGCGTGGACCTGGGCCACCAGGGTGACCGTGTACAACGGCGGCGGCCTGTGCGTCCAGGGAAGCGCGGGCATCGATCACCGACGACCCGGCGCGTTCTCCGGCAACCTCGCCTACGCGAACACCTACGCGCTGAACTCGGGCTGCTGGACAGGTCAGACCAGGCCGGACGGCTGGGCCGCCGCGCGAGCCACCGTCTACCGGTGGAACGGCTCCGCCTGGGAGGTGTGCCGCACCAGCGCCTGGAAGTACGGCGCCACGGGGCAGGCGGGCGGCGAGTTCCCCGGACCGTACGGCCCTGAGCAGGTGTACGACTGGGGCGGTTGGCAGTCCTGCGGAGCGGGCTATTACGGGACGGTCGCCTCGGCGTACGTCTGGGACGGCTCCGCCTGGCGCGGCGGCGACGTCTGGTCGGGCTACGAGTTCGCCTCGTCCGCCGGGCTCCGGAACAGCCGGCCGTCCGAGCCCGACACCAGTCCCACGCCGCCTTCCTCCCGGCCGCCGGCGGAGGCGGGAACCCGGTAGGCGCCGGCAGCCGGAGCGCGCCGCAACTCCCCAGCCGTGTCCGGCGGACCCACGAGGACCGCCGGACACGCGACCGTGCGGTGACGGGGCGCGCCCTTCGGGTGGCCTCGTTCATCCGCCCGGCGGGGCTTGCGGCCGTCCGTGTCACGGCGCGGGCTCCGTGGGCGAGTCGGGCGCGGTCGACGACGGCCGGCCGGACGGGGGCTGGAGCTCCTGCTGCGCCCACGTTCCCGCGACCACCGTGGCGAACGCGGTCGCGGCGGCGACGAGCACGGTGGTGAGGGGAACCGATACGGAGGACAGCCGGCGGAAGTTCCGTACCTGTGACCACTTCATGGCGGCGGCCCTCGCCAGCCACCACTCCCAGCCGAGCCCCAGCCCCATGCACACCACGAAGGTCTGGCCCGCCAGGCCGCCGCACGCCACCGCCATGTCGGCCCAGGAGGGGTACCTGGTGTACTGCGGATCCACCGTGAGCACGCTCATGGCCAGCACCTCGGCCGGCAGGACCACCGCTGCGAGCGCCGCCGCCTTGCCGATTGGTGTGTTGCCCCGCAGAAGGGCGTAGTAGTAGCCGAAGACGAAGCCGTACAGAGCCCAGTGTGCGAACCTCAGCACCTTGGAGATCTCCGTGAGGTGGAACGGCATGAAGGGATCGACGCCCACGGCGTCGGCGGTCCCGAGCTTGTAGACCGCCCATGGCAGCGCCAGCGACTGGGCGAGGAGCGCCCCGGCCAGTCCCGCGGTCCGGGGAGCGACTCCGGCACTGGAGCCGAGCGCGAACCGTTTCGCGCGGGCCAGTCGGGTGGCCGGGTCACCGCAGCGTCCGGGCACTTCCAGGGCGTCCCATCGGGCGGAGAAGTCCGACGGGGTCAGCGTGTGGTCCTCGGCGAGTGCGGAGCGTGCGGCCCGCTGGTAGTCGGCCCGTGCGTCCCAGACGAGCTGTGCCCGCACCCACCGGCCCATGAAGCGCGCGTGTGCCCGGCGGCCGACGCGCCTGAACTTGGCGGCGGTGATGTCGGACCCGACCGGGAGCAGCGCGAGGGAGCCGAGCGCGACCCACAGGACCGCGAGGGCGTCACCCCACATCGACAGTGTCCGCAGGCTGGGGTTCCCCAGGGCCATGAGGACGGCGCAGACGAGAAGCACCCTGCCGACGGGCTCGACAGCCCTGCCTCCGTCGCCGACGGCGCCGCGCCGGAGGAGGTACAGGAGTTGCAGCACCACACCGCAGACGGCGACCGCGCAGAGGGGAGAGCCGAGGTATCCCGTGAAGAAGGAGACCTTGTAGTAGCTCCACAGGTACCACTCGTCGCCCGGTGGCTCCGGGCCATAGGCGGCGAGGAACGGAATCGTCACCAGGACCCAGAACGCGAGGAAGCAGATCGCCCGGTCGGTCTTCCCCAGGGTCCGCCGCGCCACCGGTCCCAGCAGCGACGTGAGCCAGGCCGCGATCGGCCACGCGCAGAGCAGTCCGACGGCCGCGTCGGCACCGGTCTCCGTGTAGCCGAAGGTCCCGATCGACAACCGGCTGAGCCAGTACGTGACAGCGACGATCCACAGCAGCGCACCGGCCGTGGCCGCCCATCTGCGCCGCGCACCTCCCGCGGTCCGGCGAAGGACGAGAGTCAGGCCGAGAGCACACACTCCGGTACCGAGGAGCGCGTACCAGATCCCGGGCCCGGCCGACTGGTCGCCCGTCATGAGGAGGAGCAGCAGAAGGGGTGACGCGCAACTCACCACGAGTATCCGAGGGGACGGAGGTCTCAGGGTGGCCAGCCGTCGGCTGAACCACCAACCCGCCACCGGCAGGACGTACCACAGCCAGAGACCGAGGGCAGGGCTCGGCGTCCAGATCTCGTCGGGCGTCGGCGCGCCTGTGTCGCTGAGCGTGAAAACGCCCAGGTGCATCCAGGAAGGCCACGGCATCGGCGGGGTACTGACGGAGGCGAAGAAGAACGTGGCCACCGCCCCCGCCATGGTCGCCGCCCGCCACCTCCGGGGCGCGGCGGGTCCGGCGAGCCGCGCCACGAGGAGCGCGGTGACGGCGCCGATCCCCACAACGGCGACGCCGAACGCGGCCACGAGTTCGATGCGCGTCTGCCGCCGTACCGAGGGCAGCATCGTCGTCTCCAGGGTCCTGCGCAGGACGACCGAGGGGCTTTCGGCGGCTCTGTCCCGGGCCGCGGTCGCCACTCTCCAGGAGACCGCGTCGGAGGTCTGCGATTCGACCGGTCCGCGCAGGTCGTTGAACCGCCACCGCGGAGCGCGGACCTCGACCGTCCAGAGCTTGGGGAGCCCTTCGGGATACCGCACCAGCACAGTCGGCAGGTCGATGGCGACCTCGAGTGCGTCCGGGCCGGAACGCCGGGCCAGAGAGTAGGTGGATTCCGTTTCGACGTGCGCGGGATCGCGGGGCGACCCCTGCGTCACCTTGTCCGTCGGCGGTTCCCAGTCGTCGGTGGCCGGCTTTCCCCCGTCGCGGAGCACGGTGTAGCCGGAGCAGAACGCGGAACCCGTCTCCCGTAGCGCGGCCAGTGCCTCACTCCGGGCGGCGAGGGTGTACGCGCATCGCCTTCGGACCACCACTTCCTGCTTGGACGAGTCCCAGCCGATGTCGATGACGAGCTTCCCCGCGGAAGTGTCGTCCCCGCCCCCGTCGGCCGCCCGGGCGGCACCGGGCAGGCAGAGACAGAGCAGAGCCAGCAGTCCCCCTGAGCAGAGCCGCAGAAACCTCGACCACGGCACACGACTGCCCGACGAGCCCTTCATACCGTTGACACCCCCGTACACGGCGCCCGGCGCGCCCCCGTCCTTCCCCGCTGAACGTCGTCCCGCGCTCGGACGATGATGACCTCCCGTGCCCTCCGTCCGGGGCGTCTTCGTCAGAAAACGTCCTCCCGACGCGGATCCGGCAGAGCAACGGAAGGACGCTGGCGGGATGGGGCGGCGGGCCCGTAGAGGTCCGGCGTGCGTGGCGTGAGGCCGTCGCGGCGGAGCGTACGGCGGCCATGTACGAGACCTGGCGTGACGAGCGGGTCGTGCAGATCGCCGCCGCGTGGGTGCTGGCGTGCGTGTTCGTGCGGGGTTCAGCGAGGAGGCGTGGGTGCTGATCCGGCGTGCGCTGGAGTCGGTCGACGGCGCTGACGAGAACCCGTTCGCCGTGGCTGTCGCGCGGTTCCGGCTGCTCGTCGCCGCCCTGAAGGCGGGAGGTGTACGGGAGTTGAGCGCTGCTCCGGGGCTGCCTATCCGGGTGGCCGTGGCGGACTCGCTGTTGCGCAGCGGGAGGAGGACCGGGCAGCGGCTCGACATCAAGGTGCCGCCGAAGTACACGGGCGCGGACTTCCTCAAGCACTCCTACTGGTCGAACCGGGGAAAGCTCGACGTCCCCAAGGAGCGCTTCATCTCCTATCCGGGGGCCTCGCTGGAGTCCGACAGCTCGCTGCTCCTCGGCTGGGCCGGCTGGAACCACCGCGACCAGGCGGACGCCCTCGTCGGGCTCATCCGCAACCGCGTCGAGGACGGTGGCTGGGACAAGAAGGACCCCCGGCTCGTGCCGCTCCTCGCCGGGCTGCGGGAAGTGCTGCCGTGGGTGCACCAGTGGTACGGCGAGTACGACGAGGAGTGGGAGGGCAACCCCGCCGAGGAGTTCCAGGCCGCCCTCGAATCCGTGCGTGCGGAAGCAGAGTTGTCCGAGACCGACCTCGCCACCTGGCGTCCCGAGAAGAAGACGCGCGGTCGGCAGAAGAAGAGCGAGTGACCCTGTGTGAGTGGGCTTGAGCGAGGGGCGGCCGGGCAATCGGCCGCCCCTCCTCCACATCAACCGCGCGCGGCCATCCCCACGAACGCGGCCCACTCGTCGGCACCGACCGTGAGGAGAGCGTCCCCCGGCCGCTTGGAGTCACGGACCAGCACGGCCGTACCGGCGTTCGCGACCTCGACACAATCACCACCGTTGCCCGCGCTGTAGCTGCTCTTGAACCAGTGCAGCTCAGCAGCGGCAGGCGCGGGACTGCCTGTCTTCATAGCTCTCCCAACAGCTTCTCGATGAAGGCCTGTGACTCCCGGGGAGTCAGCGCTTCCGCTCGGAGTGCGCCGTACGTCGCTTCGAGCGGGCTGACCTTCTTCGGCTCCGCGTACAGGGCGCTCACGTCCTGTACTTCCATGTAAGCCATCCTGCGCTGTTCCTTCGAGTGGATCAATGTGAACGGCCCTGCCAGACCGGCATGCTCCTCACGCTCCATCGGCATGATCTGCATCGCCACGTTTCGTTGGCACCCATAGATCAGCAGCTGCTCCAGCTGGCCCCGCCAGACTTCACGACCGCCGAGGGGCCGACGCAGAACGTGCTCGTCGATGACGAAGCTGAACAGTGGAGCGGGACGACGGGCGAAGAGCTTCTGCCGCTCCAACCTCGCAGCCACACCCTGCTCGATCGCCTCCTCGTCCAAGAGTGGGCGCCACATGCGGAACACCGCCCTTGCGTACTCCTCCGTCTGCAACAAGCCCTTGATCACGTGGCTGATGTAGGCATGCAGCTCAACAGCCTCCGCCTCCAACTCCGCGTACCGCCGGAAGAAGGACGGATACCGCGCCTTCGCCACCTCCGGCTTCATCGCCGCGAGTACACCCCGTGCCCCCACCGCTCGGTCCACCACGTCGATCAGGTCGGGCTTCGGAATCCGTCTCCCCTGCTCCACCGCCGCGATCTGCGCCTCCCCGTACCCGACCCGCTCCCCCAACTGCGCCTGCGTGTACCCGGCCACCTCCCGGAGCAGCTTCATCTGACGGCCGAAGCACCGCAGGAACTCCCCGTCCGAGTCCGGCTCCACGCCCCCCGCGCCCGAATCCGCACCCTTGTCCATCCCGCCTCGCTCCCTCGTGACTCCGTTGTCAGTGAGGGCAGGTTAGGAGCAGCGCAGCTCAACAGGGGTTCGAACAAACCAAGTTGGTTCGTGTGGGTGAACGCCCGCCAGAAAGCTTTCTTCACTCAACGCGTCCAGGTGTGCACTCTCCGTGCGGTACCGTCAGCACAAATACGGCCCCCGTAGCGGGTGCAACCGCTCACGAGGGCCTGAACCACCAGTGGAAAGCGACTCCACCGTGATTTACAGGCACCATATCGCGCCCCCGCGCGCCTTCACCCAGTTCTCCCACGACCTGATCCGGCATCCCCGCCTCTCCTCGGACGCCGTTCGACTCCTCACCTGGCAGCTCTCCCTCCCGGAGGGGGCGCGCGAACCTCTTTCGCGCACCGCCGAACGCGCCAACATCGGCGGCTGCGCCTTCACCCGGGCCAAGCGGCAACTGAAGGCGGAGGGCTTCGTGCACGAGCGACGCCTCCAGGGGCCCGGTGGTCGCTGGGTCACCCAACAGCTCGTCTCCAGCATCCCGTTGAACGAGGCCGAGGCCGCCAAGATCCTCGCGCGGCTGCCCGTAGCAGTCGCCGCAGCGGTCGTAACCCCCGTATCCCCCGTGTCTTCGCAGGTCGGACCGAGTCCCCGGATCCCGGCCGTCGGTGAGCCGACCCCTCCGCTCTCCGACGGCTATCCCAACAGGACACCCGGTGAGAACACCTCCCACCAACCCCCCGAACCCCCCGCACCCGAGCCCGGACCGGATCCGGAACCGGATGGTGAACCGGAACCTGAGTGGGAACGGGAGCAGGAACCGGAACCGGCCGCCCCGCCCCTCGCCGCGCTCGAAGCGGCTCGAGCCCTCGCCGCGACCTTCCCCCACCTCTCCCCCGACCTCCGGGCCATGCAGGCCGAGCTGACGCGCCTCACCGCCCGGTGGCTCGCCGCAGGTCACGCGCCCACTGCCGTCCGCACCCACATCCTGCGCGGCCTCCCCGACGACGGCACCCCCGTCCACCGCCCCGGCGGCCTCCTGCGCCACCTCCTCCGCGACGTCCCGGCCGTCCCCGCACCCAAACCACCGCCGCCGCCCGCAGCGGAACCACCCTCGACCGCGGACATCACCGGCCCCCGCGTCTCCCCCCGCCTCACCGGAGCCCAGGAGTGCGAGGGCCCCCACATCCAGCCCATGCTCTTCCGGCCGCTGAACGACGAGACACGCTGCCCGCGCTGCACGGCCCGGCCGGGCACGCCGGCGCACGCCGGACCTGCACCCCAACTCTTCGACGGCGTACGGTAATCGGCTGACCACCAACGTGCACCTCGGCGGCTTCAGCCTCTACCACGGAAGAAGAGCCACCGGCCTCAAGCGGCTCGACCCGGTCTCCCTGTACACCAAGCTGCTTCCGGCCGACAGGGCCCACGCAAAAGCAGAGGCCCGCCTGATTCCGGGCGGGCCTCGCGTCCGCTCGCCGCAACGAGCAGAGGGTTCTTACGCAGCCTGACAGCGCTTCGCGGTCACGCCGCTTCCGCCTCCGCCGCGGCTCGACGGGCCAGCCGGTACGCCTCGGGCAGGGCATCGGCCGTCGTGAGGGGCAGGCGCACGGCGTGCGCGTTGTCGGCCTGGACGTTGCGCGCGGCGGCGAAACGGCAGCCCTCGGCCGCGTCGCCGGGCAGGCGGAAGTCGAGGTAGGTGCGGTCCGGCCGCACGTAGCAGTACGCGCCCACCTTGCGCGGGCCCGGCACATAGAGCTTGACGTAGCTCGTCTTCTCGGTGCCCAGTTCGGCAACCGCTCCGTGCTCCCGGACCTCCTTCTCCACGAAGGAGACGAACAAGCCGGCGTACTGCGACGCGGCCCGCGCACGAAGCAGCGCGAGCACCTCCGGGTCCAGGACGGACGGCTCCGGCGTCCCCGCCTGACGCGAGGTGGTGCGCAGGTCGAACTCGGCCCCGTGGGCCGCCAACACGTCGATCAGCGCGGGAAGTTCCTCCGCGCTCACCTCAAGACTGACCTTGATCGTCACGGCTCACTCTTCCCTTGTGCAAGCACCCGAACGGGCCCGCTCACCCACACCCTAGACTCCACTGACGGCTTACTGTCAACAACTTCCCGCAACTTCCAGTGAACTGTTCGCTCCTGTTCGACGCTGATCCCGGTCCGCCGACGGCTCCACAGCCCCGCGTCCGAGGACCACACCCGACCACGCCCACGGAACCCCGCCGCACCCCGACAAGCCCCGGCTGTAGCACCGTCACCCCTGGTCACAGCCACCCCGGACACGGGATCTTCGACACATGCCCCTCCCCCACGACGACACCCCCGTCGGCACGACCGCCCTCCGGCCCGCCCCCGAGACCGGCCTCACCCTCCGGTTCAGCTCCACCCCGCGCGGCGCCCGTCTGGCCAGACTCATCGCCTCCCAGCAGATGGACGCCTGGGGATGGCCGTACGGCACCGCCGTCAACGACACCGTCGAACTGATCACCGCCGAACTGGCCGCGAACGCCGTCACCCACGGCCGGGTTCCCGGCCGGGACGCCGAACTGCGGCTGCACAGGGACGACGACACGGGGCACGTCCGCGTGGAGGTCACCGACGTCCGAGGGGAGCGGCTGCCGGTACAGGAACCGGGCACGGACGGCCGACAGCTCGCGGACGGCGGGCGCGGCCTGACGCTCGTGGCGGCGCTGGCCGAGGACTGGGGCGTCGCACCCCGGCCGGGTGCGCCCGGAAAGACCGTATGGGCCGTCGTCTCCTGCGGCCCCTGAACAACGCCGCGTCAGTCGTCGGCCACCTGGATCAGCGCGGCGAAGCGGACCCCGTCCGTCCCCACGACGAGACCGTCCAGGGTGCAGCCCACGAGGCCTTCCGACACGGGGCCGTCGGTGTTCGACCACCAGCGCGCCTCGGGGCCCAGAAGCCGCACCACTCGGTCGGCGATCGACCGCGCCTCGGTCGGGTCCATGAGGGTGAAGTCGGAGAACAGCAGGTCCCTGGACGCGAACCGGCTCATCAGCGCGACGGCCTCGGCCGGATCCTTGGGGTACAGCGACAGTTCGATCTGTTCGGCGGGGATCGGGCCGTCTGTGACGTACCGGTGCCAGTACTCCTCGTACAACCTGACGCCGAGCGAGTGCGCTTCCTCGGCGACGGCCCTCTCGACGGACCAGGCCTCGCCGACGCCGCGCAGACGCCCGGCACGGACGTAGACCCGATGCTCGGACGAGAGCCTGTCGAGGAGCGGCCCCAGCTCATCCGCCGGGAGGGTCACTCCCGGCCCTCCGTCGTCTCCGGCGCGTACACGGCCCGCGGCCCGGCCAGCCGGTGGGCGACCAGCTCCAGCCAGCCGCTCGGCGCGTACGGCGCCGGCGGGTCGACCTCCATGCCCAGCTCGGCCAGAGCCAGTGCGCAGTCGGGCTCGTCCAGGTCGAGCGCGAGCAGTTCATGGAGCTCGCCGACCAGTCGAACCACCAGCTGGGCGTCGGTCGTGGCCCGGTAGTCGTCGACGGCGGCGTCGTGACCGGCGAACTCGTCGGGCATGTCCTGGGAGAACCAGCCGCCGAGGAACTGCCCGAGTTCGGGGAAACGGGCGTGCCACTCCCAGTGCGTCGCCGGGGTGGACGGAGGCGGTACCTCGCCCTGCTCGACGCTGTGCCTGATGTGGTCGGCCAGGCAGTACAGCCACCGCTGGATCTCGCTGTCCGACAGGCCGACGTCGGGCACGGGATAGAACTCGCCCAGGCGCAGTCTCAGCCGTCCCGGCGGATGGTCCGCGTACTCCCGCAACTGGCGCTCGGCGACGGCGAGGGCCCATGGCCTGTCGTGCCAGGTCTGACGCAGGTAGGCGGTCAGCGCCTGGCTCGGCCGGTCCGGGGTGTCGTCGGCCTGCTGTCCCGCGTAGGCGCGGACGACCTGGTCGAGTTCGCCGTAGCGGCGGTCGTGTTCGAGGGGGCTCAGGGGCACGATGGTCAGCCTCTACAAGTGCTACAGGTAGACGGGGAAGGTGGCCTGGACGGCGAAGCCGTGGGGTCGGCCGGCGTCCCGCCTGAGGATCACCCGGGCGGCCCGCACGTCGACGGGGCCACGCCCCGCCAGCATCATCGCCTGCAGCAGCACCCGCCCCACCGGCTCCTCCCGCGACGGCCACGACGCCTCGACGGTCAGACGTGGGCGGGTGGACTGGGCGAGCCACCGGTGGATGAGCTGCTCGTTGGCGGTGACCACCTGCTGGGTGGCCCACTGAGCCGTCTCCCGGTCGGGGTAGGTCGACGTCCTGGTACGCACAGGAACCGTCTCGGACACGATCATCACCTCGCTGGGAAGATTGACGCACATTCGGGCGACATCCCGAAATTCACTCTGCCCTTACTTTACCTGCTGTGAATGTCATGAAATTCCGCAAAGTGACGATTTCCCTTTCTGGCGATCTCTCGCAAGACACTCCGAGACGCCCAGGGGATACCTTGCGACAAGGTGGTCCGAAGGGTATCCGGTTCCGGGAACAGGAGCAGCGCCTCTTGCGCCTGCGCCACGAGTCCGACCGCCTTGTCGGCACAGTCCCCTGGATGCAGACTGTCGAATCCTGCCCGCAGACAATCATCAAGCGTTTCGAACTCGTCCGTTTCCACCCAGTACGTAAAGTCAACCAGCTCAGGAAACGTCAGAGGAACCTCCCAAGAGGCCATGGGGAGCTGCCCGTAGCCCGGGATGCCGTTGCCATCGAGCCGGCGGATGGCAAGGGCTGCGTCCGAAAGGTATTCCGCAGACGGCCTACCACCGGAGGCCAGTGCAAGCTTCTCCTCGAACCCTGCGGGGAGCCTGTCCCTCAGAGGGCTTGCCAGCACCTCCGCGACGAGGTCCACGGTGGCCGCGGCTGTGGCCGAAGGAAGCGCCCACGAGCTGCCCGGACCCCGTTGCGCAGTGCGGCACAATCGGGCGATCTCCCGAACCAGGTCGTCCCCCTCGAAGACATTCAACCGGATGGACAGGTCGAGCAATCGTGCAACGAAGCCGTTGTTGAACACTGCCCCGATATATGTGGTCACGCTCGTAGAACCTTTCTTCCTTCTCTTCTCGGGGTGCCATTTCCGGGACAAAAAGTGGCCCTACGGCGTCGTGGGCATGGAAGTGAGTACCACGAATGCGGGGTCCACGCCCTGCTTGTAACGGATAACCACGTCGACACTGTGCACGTCAGCACCCTGTGCGCTCAAGCCGTTCTGATCATACTCACTCCGGAGAACTGTCCGGCCGGTCACATCGCTGAACGTCGAGCCCAGGTTAAGCGTCGATCTCTCATTGTGATCCTGTTCCCGTCGCTTCAGCCAGTTCTCGATCTTCACGGCGTTGTCGACGTCGTCCATCACTTCCTGGGTGTACCGCTGCGCAGAAGCCATGTTGGTAAAACTGGACGCAGCCAGGGGCCGTACCGTTCCGTCACGAAGAACCTGTTGATCCCGGAGCCGCTGCGCCAACTGTTCGTCCGTCTTGCCGACATGCTTGTCGATGACGTGACTGTTGTGGATCCCCTCTTGGCCGGCGAGATCCAGTGCGTAGAAATGGTTCTTTTCGTCGGCGTCCCTGATGTACTTGTGCTCGGTCTTGAAATCGTTGAGCGAACGCGCTCCGAACACCTCCGCCCTCGCCTCCTCTGCGGCGAACGTGGGGACGCTGCGCTTCGCCTCCTCCAGCGCGGACTTCAGTTTCGTCAGCCCGTCGCCGAGGCCGTGTATCTCGCGGTTGTAGGAGTCCACCGCGCTGTTCAGGCGGCCCGTGTCGATGTTGGTGATGAACTCCGCCGCCAACGCGGGGAGCTCGCCGATCAGCTCAAGGAGATCCTTGAAACTCTTCACCGCGAAGGTCTTGGTCGCCGCGTCCTTGTAGACGTCGACGATGGTGGAGCGGATCTTCGTCACTTCCGCGCTGACCCCGTCGCACGCCGTCGCCACGTCCCGCGCGGTGTCCTGGAGAACGTCGAGAGCAGGCTGCTTGCCCTCCTTGTGGGCCCACTTGTAGCCGTGATGCTCCTTGCCCCAGTCCGACGTCCCCCACATCGCCGAGCAGAACTGCTTCATCGTGCTCTGCCACTCGTCGTGCCCCGTCGCCGGGTTGGTGATGTAGGCGATGGCGTCGTCGAAGGCCTCCGCGGAGGTCTTGGCGTCCCTGGCGGCCTGTCGCCAGACCTTGGCGATCTCCGGCAGGGCGATGTCGTCGCCGCCGGGCGTGATGTCCGCGACCTTGCCGTGACGCAGGGCGTGGCTGAGGATCGGGCGGAGGATCTCGGCCCCGACCGCGGCCACCGCACCCGAGACCTCGTCGATGATCGCGTTGCCCCAGCCGTCCTCACCCTGGGCGTTGCCCCAGCCGAGTTCGGCGACGGGCCCGGACGCACGGGCGCTCTTCAGGACGTCCGGCGGGTTCTTCGTCGCCAGCACCGGGGTCAGGGGGTGGAGGGTGTGGTCCGCCCGGAGGTAGTTGTTCGCGGTTATCGTGAGGCCGACCGCGGCGCCGCCGACGCCTTCCGTCGTCCTGTTCCACACCTCGAGAAAGAGGACTGCGGTGTCGGCGTACGCCTTGACGAAAGCCTCGGGGCCGGTGCCGCAGCCGACCGCGTGCTCGTGCCCGTCGAGCCCCTCGACCAGCTTCGTGGCCTGGCCGGCGAAGTCGTACTGCGCGTTGCGCAGCATGTACGAGGCGTAATACACGTGCTGTGGCTGGACGTCGAAGCCGACGATGTTGCCAGGCGGTGCGGGCTTCATCGCCTGCAGCTCGGCGGTGCGTCGGTGGCGGTCGGAGTCCGAGTCGCCGCGGGAGATGTCGTTGCCGGCGGGGTCGGTGAGACCGCCGGGCGACGGATGCGGCGTCGGGCTCGCGCCGCCGGAGCCGGACGGCTGAGGCAGGCCGCCCCCCGTGGACGGGGTGGGAGTGGGGCTCGTGGAAGGCGCCGGAACCGGTGTGGCCATCAGAGCGCACCCCAGCCGCGCAGCACCGCCCGGTGCGCCGCCGTGTAGTTGAGGTGCCCGGTGGTGACGAAGTCGTGCAGCCACTTCTGGGCCGCTTCCAGGTCCTGGGCCGACCGGTCCCATTCGTCGAGCTTGTCGACGAAGACCTCTCTGGTCTCGCCCCTCCAGGACAACACCACCGGCTCCACCCGGCCGTAGAGCGCCTCCAGCTTCTCGTTGAGCTTCTTGAGGATGTCCTCCAGTTCGGCGGCGAGTTCCTGAAGCGCCGCGAAGGAGACCGTGATCTGCTCATCGGGTACTGACCCGTTCGACATGTTCCCCCTTGGTGGCGTCCGTGGTGGCCGTGCGCAGAGCGTGGCGTGCGTCAGTACGCGTCGAGAGTGCTGCGTGGGGGTGTCGCCACCTCCACGTTCGGCGTGGAGAGCCTGTCGACCTCACTGTCGACGTCCACGCTGACCTGGCGCATCGCGGCGAGCACGTCGAGGTCGGTCTTGGAGAAGCCGTCCCGGCTCAGCCGTACGGCCTCCTCCAGCAGCTTCACGACTTCCCGGATGCGTACGGCGTCCTCGGCGGCCGCGCGATGGAAGTCGCGGTACGCCGTTCCCGCCGGGCCGCGCCAGCCCGCTTCGATCCGGTCGACGATCGCGTCCATGCGCGTGACCTGGCCGTCCAGGTGTTCGCGCATGTCGCCGAGGTCGCCCGCGAGCTTCGTCAGGTCCTCGGCGGTCGCCTTGAAATCCGGAGTGCCGCCCTGCGGCGAGCCGGCTCCGTGCTGTCCCATACCGTGCGCCCGCCCCCTCGGTGTCGTGCGCCCCTGAACGACAGCGCCCCCGCCCATCAGACGTCAAACATATGATCCGACCTTGTCGCGCTCGGCTCGCCCTCGGCGCGCCCGCCGCCGTGTTCCCCTCGGTTGCTCCCGGCCCCTCCGGTCCCCGGCCCCGACCTGGCAGGATGAGGAGGACTGTGACGGACACCGGGGAGCGGGAGCAGCCAACGGCCAGGGGTGGCGAGACCGTCGTACTGAGGGATGTCCTCGACATCAGAACTGCACCTGGACGTGGTGCACCCGGCCGGCACGGTGATCCATCGCCGTGGCGGTGATGACGTGCGCTGGTGGAGCGGAGGCTGACGCGCGTCCGGGCAAGGCCGAGGCCCGGCGCCCCCGGTGGAACGGGGGGCCGGGCCTCGGTACTGCTGTGGGTGCTGACCTGGGTCAGTGGGAGTGGCCGTGACCGTGACCGCCGGCGGCCGGCTCCTCCTCTTCCTTCTTCTCGACGACGAGGGTCTCGGTCGTCAGGAGGAGGGAGGCGATGGAGGCGGCGTTCTCCAGGGCGGAGCGGGTGACCTTGACCGGGTCGATGACGCCGGCCTTGACCAGGTCGCCGTACTCGCCGGTCGCGGCGTTGAAGCCCTGGCCCTTGTCGAGGTCGGCCACCTTGGCGGTGATGACGTAGCCCTCGAGGCCCGCGTTCTCGGCGATCCAGCGCAGCGGCTCGACGGCGGCCTTGCGGACGACCGCGACACCGGTGGCCTCGTCGCCGGTCTTGTCGAGGTTGCCCTCGAGGACCTTGACGGCGTGGACCAGCGCGGAACCGCCACCGGAGACGATGCCCTCCTCGACCGCGGCGCGGGTCGCGGAGATGGCGTCCTCCAGACGGTGCTTCTTCTCCTTCAGCTCCACCTCGGTGGCGGCGCCGACCTTGATCACGCACACGCCGCCGGCCAGCTTCGCGAGGCGCTCCTGGAGCTTCTCGCGGTCCCAGTCGGAGTCCGTGTTCTCGATCTCGGCCTTGATCTGGCCGACGCGGCCCACGACGTCCTCGGAGTTGCCGGCGCCGTCGACGATGGTGGTGTCGTCCTTGGTGACGGTGACGCGGCGGGCGGAGCCCAGCACGTCCAGGCCGACCTGGTCGAGCTTGAGGCCGACCTCCTCGGAGATGACGGTGGCGCCGGTGAGGACGGCCATGTCCTGCAGCATCGCCTTGCGACGGTCGCCGAAGCCCGGGGCCTTGACGGCGACCGCGTTGAAGGTGCCGCGGATCTTGTTGACGACGAGGGTGGAGAGCGCCTCGCCCTCGAGGTCCTCGGCGATGATCAGCAGCGGCTTGGAGGAGTTGGTCTGGATGACCTTCTCGAGCAGCGGCAGCAGGTCGGCGATCGAGGAGATCTTGCCCTGGTTGATGAGGATGTAGGGGTCCTCGAGGACGGCCTCCATGCGCTCCTGGTCCGTCACGAAGTACGGCGACAGGTAGCCCTTGTCGAAGGCCATGCCCTCGGTGAAGTCCAGCTCCAGACCGAAGGTGTTGGACTCCTCGACGGTGATGACGCCGTCCTTGCCGACCTTGTCCATGGCCTCGGCGATGAGCTCGCCGACCTGCTGGTCCTGGGCGGACAGCGCGGCGACGGCGGCGATGTCGGACTTCTCGTCGATCGGGCGGGCCGAGGCCAGCAGCTCGTCGGAGACGGCCTTGACGGCGGCGTCGATGCCCTTCTTCAGGGCGGCCGGGGACGCGCCCGCGGCGACGTTCTTCAGGCCCTCGCGCACCAGCGCCTGGGCGAGCACGGTGGCGGTGGTCGTACCGTCGCCCGCGATGTCGTTGGTCTTGGTCGCCACCTCCTTCACCAGCTGCGCGCCGAGGTTCTCGTACGGGTCCTCGATCTCGACCTCACGGGCGATCGTGACACCGTCGTTGGTGATGGTGGGGGCGCCGAACTTCTTGTCGATGACGACGTTGCGGCCCTTGGGGCCGATCGTCACCTTGACCGTGTCGGCAAGCTTGTTGACGCCGCGCTCGAGGGCGCGACGGGCGTCCTCGTCGAACTTCAGGATCTTCGCCATGGGAGCGGTTCAGCCCTCTCGGGAAAAGTGGGAGAAACGAACTGCGCCCCCGGCGCCCGGCTTCACAAACACGCGGGGCCAGGAGCGCAGTTCACTGCAAAACTGGGTGAATTACTTCTCGATGATCGCGAGCACGTCGCGAGCCGAGAGGACGAGGAACTCCTCGCCGTTGTACTTCACCTCGGTGCCGCCGTACTTGCTGTACAGGACGACGTCGCCGACCTTGACGTCGAGCGGCAGGCGCTCGCCGTTCTCGAAGCGACCCGGGCCCACCGCGAGGACGGCGCCCTCCTGGGGCTTCTCCTTCGCGGTGTCCGGGATGACCAGGCCAGAGGCGGTGGTCTGCTCGGCGTCGAGCGGCTGGACCACAATGCGGTCCTCGAGCGGCTTGATGGCAACCTTGGAGCTGGTGGTCGTCACGATCCGACCTCCCCCTTCGGAGATCTCACGGGGCTAACTGTCTGAGGTGGCGACCAGGTGGATCCGTCGTCGCGGGTGCCGGACCTGCCCGTCGCTGTTGGCACTCTCCAGGGGGGAGTGCCAGACCCGAGACTATGACCGCGATTAGCACTCGGTCAAGCGGAGTGCCAATGCCTGCGGCGCGTCGTCGGGTTTTCGGCCGCCGTGAGCGTCCTGGTCACCCGGTGGCGGGGCGCCGTTTCCGGGGGCTGCCGCCCCCGTGCCCCCGCTTCGGCCCTGGACGGGCCTCGTCCTCGGACGCCGGACGGGCTGAGAATGCCGACCCCGACCGACGACCTGCCTCCGACGTTCCGGCCGGCGCCGAACGGCGACACCGGACCGGCGCAGAAGACGGACCCGGCCGGTGTCCCGGCTCCAATGTCTGAGGGCGAGGCGTCAGAGGTAGTCCTCCAGGCGGGCCACCGTCAGGTGCTCGTGCTGGATCTGGCGCAGGAGTCGCGTCGTGCGGTCGCGCAGGTCCGGGGCCGTCGTCTCGTCCGGGGCGACGGCGATGACGTCACCGGGGCGGAGGCGGTGGGGGCCGTGGGCGTAGGCGAGGGTCGTGGGACCCATCGAGGCGCGCCACAGGACGACGGCCGCGATGCCGCAGTCGGCGGCGGCGCGTCGGGTGGTGGCGTCGTAGGCGCCGTAGGGCGGGCGGAGGAGGCGGGGGCGCAGACCGAAACGGGCGCGCAGCTTGTCCTGCTGGCCGCAGATCTCGGCGCGCTGGCCGGCGTAGGGCAGGCCGCGCAGGGCCGGGTGGTCCAGGGTGTGGTTCTGGACGCTGGCCCCGACCGACTGCAGCCGGGCCAGCCTGCCGTAGCCGGGGCCGATCACGCTGTCGGTGAGGAACATGCTGACCGGCAGGCGCAGTTCGCGGACCATGTCGACGAAGCGCGGGTCGCGTTCGGCGCCGTCGTCGTACGTGAGGAAGACGACCCTGTCGGTCGTCGGGACGTGGTCCACGACCGGCGGGAGAGCCGTCCCGGGGCTGCCGGCCAGCGAGCGGGCCGGGTGGGCCGGGGCGGGGGCCAGCGGGGCCGTCAGACCCCAGCGGCGATAGGCGGGCTGCCCGGCGGCCGGGCCGGCCGGGTGGACCCGGGCCGCGGCCTTCCTGCCCAGCCGTTCGATCGGGTCGACGGACTGGGCGCAGCCGGCAAGGGCCGTCAGGACGAGCAGGACCAGCAGGGCGGCCGCCGCTCCCGCGCACTTCTGCCGTGCCCTCACAGGTAGTCCTCCAGACGGGCCACCGCGTAGCCCTTCGCCGTGACCTTGTCCAGGAAGCGGCGGACGAGGTCGGGCATCGTGCCCTTCCAGTCGCCGCGACCGCGGAAGTGGCTCAGGACGATGTCGCCGGGGTGCAGTTCCCGGTCCCCCTCGCGGTACTCCCAGTGGTCGACGAAGACCTCCTCGTCCCAGAGCGGGGCGTAGCGCACGCCGCAGCTCTTCGCGGCGCGCAGGGTGTCCTGGTCGTAGTTGCCGAAGGGCGGCCGGAAGAGGGCGGGGCGGGCGCCGTAGCGCTCCCGGATCACCTCCTGCATCCCGCAGATCTCGTGCTTCTGACGGGCGTAGGAGAGGGCCGGCAGGTAGGGGTGGTGGAGCGTGTGGTTGTTCAGGGTCGCCCCCCGGTCCTGCATCTCCTTGAAGTACCCGTAGTCGTCCTTGATCAGGTAGTCGCTGAGGAAGGCGGTGTACGGGATCTTCAGCTCGCTCGTCATGCGCAGGAACGCCGGGTCCTTCTCGGCGCCGTCGTCGATGGTGAGGAAGACGACCCGGTCCTCCGTGGGGATCGAGGTGAAGACCGGCGGGAGACCGAGCTCCTCGTGGTCGTCGACCTCGAAGCCCTTGCGGGTGGTGATCTCCGGCTTGTGCGCGGGGGGCGGCGGGGGCGTCAGCGGGACCTTTCGCAGGCCCCAGCGCCTGGCCGCGGCGACGCGCGCCAGGTGGGCGGCACGGAGCCGGGCGGCGTAGCCGTACAGGGCGCGGGCCGGCGCGACCACCGGCGGCGCAGCCTTCTCCGGCTGCTGTCCGGGCGCGGGGCGGGCCGAGCGGTCGGCGCCGGCTCCGGCGCCCCCTCCGGCGCAGCCCGACGCGACGGCGGCCAGGGCAAGGACGGCGACGAGGCTCCTGAACCCGACGGCACTGCGGGTCCCGGCGGCGCCGAGGGGCCGTCCGGCGGCGCTGCGAGTCCCCCGGCGGGGGCGGGGATTCGGGCGGGGGCGGGGATTCGGGCGGGTGCGGCGGCGGGCCGGCTCGTCAAGGCCGTTCATGTCATTTTGTACGACAGGTCCCATGGCGCCGGATCTTCGCAGTCGCCCTTCCCCAACCCGGCCCGACACCGCCGCCACAGGCGCGCTGTCCACCGACTGGCCCACAATGGCCCGGTGAACGACCTCGCCCCCCTGCGCACTCCCGAGGGCCGCGCCCTCCTCGACGCGGTGCGCGGCACCGCCCCCGCCGACGAACTCGCCGTCGCCACCCGGCTCCGCCGCGAGCATCCGGCCGACCTGGTCTCCGCGGCCCTCGGCCAGGCCCGGCTGCGGCAGCGGGCGGCGGTGAAGTTCGGGGCGCGGGACGCGGAGCGGATGTTCTTCACGCCGAACGGCGTGGAGCAGTCGACGCGGGCGAGCGTCGCAGGCTACCGGGCCGACCGGATGAAGGCGCTCGGGGTGACCTCCGTCGCCGACCTGTGCTGCGGGATCGGCGGGGACGCGATCGCCCTCGCCCGCGCCGGGATCCGGGTGCTGGCCGTGGACCGGGACCCGGCGGCCGCCGAGGCGGCGCGTGCGAACGCCGAGGCGCTCGGGCTGAGCGAGCTGATCGAGGTGCGGGAGGCGGACGTCACCGAGGTGGACGCCGGCGGCTACGACGCGGTCTTCGTGGATCCCGCGCGCCGGGGCGGCCGGGGGCGCATCTTCGATCCCGAGGCGTACTCGCCTCCCCTGTCGTGGGCGGTCGCCGCCGCGCTCGCCGCCCCGCGCGCCGCCCTCAAGATCGCGCCCGGGGTGCCGCACGAGGCGATCCCCGCCGAGGCCGAGGCCGAGTGGATCTCGGACGGCGGGGACGTGAAGGAGGCGGTGCTGTGGTTCGGGACCGAGCCGGGGACCGTCCGGGCGACCCTGTTGCCGGGACCGCGCACCCTGGTCGGCGCCGGCCTGCCCGACCCTGACGTCCGGCCGGTCGGGCGGTATCTGTACGAGCCGGACGGCGCGGTCATCCGGGCGCATCTGGTCGCCGACGTGGCCAGGGAGCTCGACGGAGGGCTCGTCGACGAGACGATCGCCTACGTCACCGCGGACGCCCTCCGCCCGACCCCGTACGCCGCCGCCTACGAGATCACCGATCAACTCCCGTTCGGCGTCAAGAAGTTGAAGGCGCTGTTGCGGGAGCGGGAGGTCGGAGTCCTGACCGTGAAGAAGCGGGGGTCGGCGGTGGAGCCGGAGGAGCTGCGGAAGAAGGTGCTTCCCAAGCCGCACGGTTCCGAGGCGGCGACGGTGTTCCTCACACGAGTGGCGGGCGCCCCGACCATGCTGATCGGGAAGCCCGCCACCGCCTGACGCCGGTCGGCCATGAGTCATCCCTCGGCGGTCCGCGGCGGCCCGCGCGGGCGTCAGTCCGACGATGCGGCCCTGTGCAGGAGCAGTCGCCGTTCGCGTGCGCTGGCCGTCAGCGCCGCCGCCCGTTCGAACTCGGCACGGGCCTCCGCGGTGCGGCCGAGGCGGGACAGCAGGTCGGCGCGGACGCTCGGCAGCAAGTGGTACTCGCGCAGGGCCGGTTCGGCCGTCAGCGCGTCGACGATGACCAGGGCGGCCGCCGGGCCATCGGTCATCGAGACGGCGACCGCCCGGTTCAACTCGACCACCGGGGAGGGGAAGCGGGCCGCCAGCACCCCGTACAGGGTGGCGATGCCCGCCCAGTCGGTCTGGTCGTACGTGTACGCGTGGGCGTGACAGGCCGCGATGGCCGCCTGGAGGGCGTACGGCCCCGGGGCCCCGCCCCCCGCCACGCTCCGGGCCCGGTCGAGGGCGGTGATGCCGCGCGCGATCAGCATGCGGTTCCAGCGGCGGCGGTCCTGGTCCTTCAGCAGGACGGGCGTGCCGTCGGGGGCGGTGCGGGCGGCCGTCCGGGACGCCTGGAACTCCAGCAGCGAGACGAGGCCGTGGACCTCGGGCTCTTTCGGCATCAGCGCCGCCAACTGCCGGCCCAGCCGCAGGGCGTCCTCGCACAGCGCCGGGCGCAGCCAGTCGTCGCCGGCGGTGGCTGCGTACCCCTCGTTGAAGATCAGGTAGATGACGTCGAGGACGGAGCCGAGCCGGGCCTCCCGGTCGGGGCCGTAGGGCACCTCGAAGGGCACGTTCCTGGTGGCCAGGGTCTTCTTGGCGCGCACGACCCGCTGGGCGACCGTCGACTCGGGGACCAGGAAGGCGCGGGCGATCTCGGGTGTGCTCAAGCCGCCCAGCAGACGCAGGGTGAGGGCGATGCGGGCCTCGGCGGAGAGCACCGGATGGCAGGCGGTGAAGACGAGCCGGAGCAGGTCGTCGTCGATGTCGTCGGGGTCGGCGGGCTCCTGGGGCGGCGCCGTGGCGGTCTCCAGGTCGCGGCCGATCTCCTGGAGCTTGCGGGAGTGGCTCTCACGCCGGCGGATGAGGTCGACGGCACGGCGCCGGGCGGTGGTGGTCAGCCAGGCGCCGGGACGGTCCGGCACTCCGTCGCGCGGCCACTGCTCCAGCGCGGCGACCAGGGCGTCCTGCGCCAGTTCCTCGGCGACGCCGACGTCCCGCACGAGCCGGGCTACGACGGCGATGACACGGGGGGACTCCAGACGGAAGACGGTCTCGATGGCCGCACGGGCATCCGGGGCGGTACGGGGGTCCGGGCCGGTGCTGGCGTCCCGGGCGGTACCGGCGTCCGGGCGGTCCGGACGGACGTCCGGGCTCTCGCGCGAAGGCGGGGCGCCGCCGGAGACCGGGACGCCTCCGGAGTCAGGGGCGCCGTCGGAGTCAGGGGGCGTACGGGGGCGTGAGGGCGGGCCGGGGTCCGGGGCGGGCTGTCGTTCCACAGCTCACCATCGAACACCCGGCGCCCGTTCAGGCCAAGAACGCTCAGCCTTCCGCGATTTCCCGCACCTCGCAGGTCACCGTCCAGTGCTCCTCGTGCACCTTCAGGAACCGCTTCGTCCATTCGACGGCCTCGGCCATGTCCTTGCACTGCATGATCGCGTAGCCGCCGACGACCTCCCTGGCCTCGGTGAAGGGCCCGTCGGTGAGGGTGATCTTCCCGCCCTCCCAGTGCGCGCGGACGCCCTGCGCGGACGGCGTCAGCCCGGCGGTCTCCAGCATGACGCCGGCCTTGGTGACCTCCTCGATCAGTTCGCCCATCCGCTGCATCAGCTCCGGGCTGGGGCCCTCGGCGGGGGCGGTGGCCTCGTCGATCTTCACGAGCGACAGGTAGCGGGGCATGGTGACTCCTCGGGTGCGGTGAGCCGGGTCCTTCCCGGCCTCTCCCCCCTGCGTCGAACGGCGGCGGGCCGGATCGACACCGTCACCGGAATTTATTTCAGCGACTTCCACAGCGCACTCGCCGCCGGCTCCAGCGCGACCACCCGGTTGTGGTCGGAGGGGGCCGGCGCCACGGGCATGGTGACCGTGCGGACGTGCTGGGCGGACAGGCCCTTCAGGCTCCGGCCGAATTCCGTCAGCTCGGCGAGCGAGTTCAGACCGGTGTCGGTGGTCAGGCTGCCGGTGGCCGCGTCGGCGACCTCGTACAGCCGGGTC
The DNA here is from genome assembly GCF_040299045.1 of Streptomyces sp. NPDC001027. Lineage (NCBI taxonomy): Bacteria > Bacillati > Actinomycetota > Actinomycetes > Kitasatosporales > Streptomycetaceae > Streptomyces > Streptomyces sp. NPDC001027. The sequence continues at coordinate 177,586 of NZ_JBEPBI010000001.1, read as the reverse complement.
GGGCTGGAGAGGAGGTCGGTGGAGGCGATTCGCTCCAGCAGGGCCTTCACCAGTGTCTGCTGGAGGCCGATACGGCCGAGGTCGCTGCCGTCTCCTATGCCGTGCCGGGTACGGGCCAGGGCGAGGGCCCCGGCGCCGTCCAGATGGTGGACGCCGGCCGCGAGGTGCAGGCGGCTGTCCTTGTCGTCGATGTCCACGTCGGTGGTGACGGTGACCCCGCCGAGCGCGTCCACGAGCCTGGCGAAGCCGGAGAAGTCGACCTCGACGTAGTGGTCCATGCGGATGCCGGTGATCGACTCCACCGTCTTGACGGCGCACGCGGGGCCGCCGACCGCGTAGGCGGTGTTGAACATCGCGCCGTACGCCGTCGCCGTCGAGCCGCCGCCCGGCAGCGGGCAGGAGGGCCGGGTGACGAGGGTGTCGCGCGGGATGCTGACGACGGTGGCCGTCGTCCGGCCGGCGTCGATGTGCACGACCATCGCCGTGTCGGAGCGGGCGCCGGTGCTGTCGCCGCCGCCGAGCGCCTGGTTCGCCGCGCCGCTGCGCGAGTCCGAGCCCAGCACGAGGAGGTTCACGGCCTCGGTGGGCGTCGGGGAGGCGGACGCCGGGGCCGAGGGGGTCGTGACCGCCTTCGGCGGGCGGTCGTCGCCGAGCGCGTTGTCGATGTCGACGCTCTTGATGTTGCCGTCGAGGTGCCGGTAGGCCCAGCCAGCCGCCCCGGCGCCCACCGCCAGGACGGCGGCCAGGGTGAGGCCGGCGGCCTTCAGCGCTCTCGACCGCCGGCCCGCTTTCCTGCCGGTTCCGCCGCGCTCTCCGAGTCCCGTCACACGAAGAACGTACGTCCGAAATATGAGAAGAGTGTTAGGGCGGGATTCACCGACGTGTCAGCCCAGTGTCACCGTGGGCGCCGGATTGCTCCCGCTCCAGTTCGCGTTGAACCCGAAGCTCACCGAACCGCCGTCCGGGACCGTCCCGTTGTACGAGGCGTTCGCGCACGACACGGCCGCCCCCGACTGGGTGCAGACGGCGTTCCAGGCCTGGGTGATCTGCTGCCCCGCGCCATAGGTCCAGGTCACCTTCCAGGACGACAGCGAGGCGCCCGAGCAGGAGATCGTCACGTTCCCGGTGAACCCGGTGTTCCACTGGCTGCCGACGCCGTAGGCGGCCGTGCACTTGCCGGTCGGCGCGGGCGTGGTCGTGCCGCCGAGCGCCTCGGAGATTCCGTGGTACGCCGGTTTGGGCGCGTAGTTCGCGTCGTACGGGGTCGCCGCGCCCTCGCCCGGGAAGGTGCTCTCCACCCAGGAGTCGGAGTCGGTGAAGCCCCAGACGGTGAGGTTGACGCATCGTGTGACGGCGGCGCAGGCGGCGGTGACCGCCTTGTAGTCGGCCTTCTGCTGCGCGAGCTTGGCGCTGTCGGCGGGCAGGGGCATCCGGATGTCCAGCTCGGTGATCGCCACGTCCACGCCGAGGTCGGCGAAGCGCTGGATGTTCTGCTGGAACGTGGACGGCATCTGACCCAGGATCAGATGCGCCTGCAGCCCGACCCCGTCGATCGGGACGCCCCGCTCCTTCAGCGACTTGACCAGGTTGTACAGGGCGGTCGACTTCGCGTTGACGCCCTCGACGTTGTAGTCGTTGACGTAGAGCTTGGCGGCCGGGTCGGCGGCCTTCGCCCAGGTCAGGGCGTTGGCGATGTAGTCGGGGCCGAGGCCGTTGTACCAGAGGGTCGGGCGGTACGTGCCGTCCTCGTTGAAGGGCTCGTTGACGACGTCCCAGGCAGCGAGCTTGCCCTTGTAGCGGCCCACTTCGGTGCTGATGTGGTTCTGGAGCAGGGTGGTGAGCTGGGCGGAGGTCCAGCTGCCGTTCGTCAGCCAGTTCGGGTTCTGGCTGTGCCAGACCAGGGTGTGGCCGCGCACCTGCTGGTCGTGGGCCTGGGCGAACGCCACGATCTGGTCCGCCTCGGCCCAGTTGAAGACGCCCTGCGCAGGCTCCACCGAGGCCCACTTCATGGCGTTGCCCGGGGTCAGCGAGGAGAACTGCGCCCCGGCGACGTCACCGTAGACGCCGGTGAGCTTGGAGCCGGTGACGGCGGTGCCGACGACCTTGCCCTTGGCGGCCCCGAGGTCGCGCAGCGGGGCGTCGGCGGCGTGCGAGACGGGAGCGGCGACGAGCAGGGCCGCCGCCGCGGCTGCGCCGGTGACCAGGGCGGCGAGGCGGGCCTTCGGCGAGAACGACCCGGGTGAGGTTCGAGAGGTCTGAGAGGTTTGAGAGGTTCTGGAGGATCTCATGGCAGGTGCCTCCGAAAGTTTCGGTTGTTCAACCGATTGACTTCGGTGGAGTGTGGAGGCGTCCCGCACACCCGTCAATACGTCAACTTCCGGCCACAGGCGGCGCACCCGTGCTCGTCCGCACCACGAGGCTGGTGGCCAGCTCCACCCGCGTCGCCGTCGGGGCCTCCCGCGACGCCGACCGGCCCAGTTCGAGGACCAGCCGGGCCGCCGCCTCGGCCATCTCGGTCAGCGGCTGGCGCACCGTCGTCAGCGGCGGGCCGACCCAGCGGGCGACCGGAAGGTCGTCGAAGCCGACCACGCTCACGTCCTCCGGGATGCGCAGGCCCAGTTCACGGGCGGCCTCGTAGCAGCCGAGCGCCTGGAGGTCGTTGCCGGCGAAGACGGCGGTGGGCCGGTCCGGGCGGTCGAGCAGCTCACGGCCCAGCCGGTACCCGGTCTCGTGGTGGAAGTCGCCGGTCTTGATCAGCCCCGGCTCGACCGGCAGCCCGGCGGTCTCCAGGGCGGCCCGGTAGCCGTCGATCCGGGCCCGGCTGCACATCATCTGCGGCGGGCCGCTGATCGCGCCGATCCGGCGGTGCCCCAGCTCCACCAGGTGCCGGGTGGCGGCGAGGCCGCCCTGCCAGTTGGTCGCCCCGATGGAGGGCACGTCCGCGCCCGGGTCGCCCGCCGGGTCCATCACGACGAACGGGATGGAGCGGCTGGTCAGCAGGGCCCGCTGGGACTCGTCGAGCCCGGACAGCACCAGCACCACGCCGTGCGGACGGCGGGCGGCGACCTGGTCGGCCCAGGTCCGCCCGGGGGTCAGCCGTCCGGCGCTCTCACTGAGCACCACGCTCAGGCCGGCGTCGCGGGCCACGTTCTCCACGCCCCGGATGACCTCCATCGCCCAGGCGCTCTCCAGCTCGTGGAAGACCAGGTCGATCAGGGGGGAGCGGGTCGCCTCCGCGCGGCGGCGCCGGTAGCCGTGGGTGCGCAGCAGCTCTTCGACGCGCGTGCGGGTGGCGGGGGCGACGTCGGCGCGGCCGTTGAGGACCTTCGAAACAGTCGGTGCCGACACGCCGGCCTCGCGGGCGATCTCCGCGAGCGTCGCGGTCTGCGTCGGCCGCGCTTCTGTCCGCGTTTCTGTGGGCTCCGAGGGTGTCATGGCGGCGATCGTATCGTCACGCGACCTCTTGACGAACCCATGCCGACGCCATAGGTTCCCGGAACATTCGGAATACGCATCGAAACATTCGACAGGACGCCCGCCCTGCCGGACGCTCCACAGGATTCCAGGGCGCACCCTCCCCCTGGTGGCTCACCGACCTCTGACAGGAGTTTCATGACCACCGCCCCCTGGCGTGACCCCGCCCTGACCGCCGCGGCCCGCGTCGACGACCTCCTCGGCCGGATGACGCTCGAGGAGAAGACCGCCCAGCTGTACGGCGTGTGGGTCGGCGCCGCGACGGACGGCGAGGGAGTCGCCCCGCACCAGCACGACATGACCGCCGACTACGACTTCGACGAGCTGATCACCCGGGGGCTCGGCCAGCTGACCCGCTCCTTCGGCACCGCGCCCGTGGAGCCGGCGCTCGGCGCCCGCGCACTGGCCGGCGCCCAGCGGCGGATCGTCGCCGCCGGCCGCTTCGGCATCCCGGCGGTCGCCCACGAGGAGTGCCTGGCCGGATTCACCGCCTGGCGGGCCACCGCCTATCCGGTGCCGCTGGCCTGGGGCGCGGCCTTCGACCCGCCGCTGGTCGAGGAGGTGGGGCGGGCGATCGGCCGGGACCTGCGCGCGATGGGCGTCCACCAGGGCCTCGCCCCGGTCCTGGACGTCGTCCGCGATCCGCGCTGGGGGCGAGTCGAGGAGACGATCGGCGAGGACCCGTATCTGGTCGGCACGGTCGGCACGGCCTACGTCCGCGGACTGGAGTCCGCCGGGGTCGTCGCCACCCTCAAGCACTTCGCCGGGTACGCCTCCTCGGCGGGCGCGCGCAACCTGGCGCCGGTGCGGGCGGGCGTCCGCGAATTCGCGGACGTCACCCTGCCCCCGTTCGAGATGGCGCTGCGCGAGGGCGGCGCCCGCTCGGTGATGGCGGCCTACACCGAACGCGACGGCGTCCCGGCCTCCGCCGACCCCGAGCTGCTGACCGGTCTGCTCCGGGAGGAGTGGGGTTTCACCGGCACGGTCGTCGCCGACTACTTCGGCATCGGCTTCCTGCAGACCCTGCACCGGGTGGCCGGCACCCCCGTCGAGGCGGCCCGGCTGGCGCTGGACGCCGGCATCGACGTCGAGCTGCCCACCGTGAAGTACTACGGCGAGGCGCTGGCCGGCGCCGTCCGCGCGGGCGAGGTTCCGGAGGAGCTGGTCGACAGGGCCGCGCGCCGCGTCCTGCTGCAGAAGTGCGAACTGGGCCTGCTGGACGAGGACTGGCAGCCGCACGTGCCCGAGTCGGTGGACCTCGACCCGCCCGGGAACCGCGCGCTGGCCCGCCGGCTGGCGGAGGAGTCGGTGGTCCTGCTCGACAACCCCGACGGCCTGCTCCCGCTCTCCCCCGACGCCCGGGTGGCCGTGATCGGGCCGCGGGCGGCGGACGCGCTGGCGATGCTCGGCTGCTACTCCTTCCCGTCCCATGTCCTGCCCCACCACCCCGGGGTGGAGACCGGCATCGACATCCCGACGCTCCTGGAGTCCCTGCGGGCCGAGCTCCCCGACGCGAAGGTGACGTTCACGGAGGGCTGCGGGGTCTCGGACCCGGACCCGTCCGGCTTCACGGAGGCCATCGCGCGCGCGTCCGAGGCGGACGTCTGCGTGGCCGTCCTCGGCGACCGGGCGGGCCTGTTCGGGCGGGGCACGTCCGGCGAGGGCTGCGACGTCGCCGACCTGAGCCTGCCCGGCGTCCAGGGCGCCCTGCTGGACGCGCTGGTGGCGACGGGCGTCCCGGTCGTCCTGGTGCTGCTCACCGGCCGCCCGTACGCACTGGGCCGCTGGCACGGGCGGCTGGGGGCGGCCGTCCAGGCGTTCTTCCCCGGCGAGGAGGGCGGTCCGGCGGTGGCCGGAGTGCTGTCGGGCCGGGTGAACCCCTCGGGCCGGCTGCCGGTGAGCGTGCCGCGCGTGCCGGGCGGTCAGCCGTGGACGTATCTGCAGCCGCCGCTCGGCCTGGCGGGCCAGGTCAGCAGCCTGGACCCGACGCCGCTGTACCCCTTCGGACACGGACGCTCGTACACGGAGTTCAGCTGGGAGTCCTTCACCGGTCCGGACGCGGAGATCGGCACGGACGGCTCGTACGACGTCTCCGTCACCGTCCGCAACACCGGTGACCGGGCGGGCGCGGAGGTCGTCCAGCTGTATCTGCACGACCCGGTGGCCGAGGTGACCCGCCCCGACGTGCGGCTGATCGGCTACCAGCGGCTGGAGCTGGCCGCCGCCGAAGCCGCCCGCGTGACCTTCCGCTTCCACGCCGACCTGTCCGCCTTCACCGACCGCGCGGGCCGGCGGGTGGTCGAACCCGGCGATGTGGAACTGCGGTTGGGCGCCTCCAGCGCCGACGTGCGGGCCACGGCACGGCTGCGGCTCACCGGGCCGGTGCGCGAGACGGGGGCGGGGCGGCGACTGCGCTGCGAGGCGGAGGTCTCGCGCGACTGAGCCTGCGGGACGGACCTCCTCGAACCCGCCGGAGTGCGCCCCCGGCGGGTGCGGCCCCCGGCGTCCCACGTCGGCACGGGCGGTGCACCGGATCCGCCGACGGGGAGATGCTGTGCGCATGACGTGCAGCTTGACCTGCACGATGAGCTTCACGGGACCCGACCCCACGCAGCAGCCCGCACAAACGCGCCACTTCCGTACAGGCATCCCCTGTGCGGTGACCGGTCGCCCGCGTGTTCCCACCTCCCGGCTCCGCAGGGCAGCCCTGCCCGGTGCTCCGCGCCCGAACCCCCGGACAGTGCGACGCTCCCGGTCGCCACCACACGATGCGATTCCTCCCAGGCGTGAACGCCTAGGGTTCCTCGCAAGAGCCCTGCCGAAGCCCGCCCCGAAAAGCGAGACCGGCGAGCCCTGACCGCTCAGGGCCGGTCCGGCACCGCCTCGAACCGCCAGCGGTGCACCGCCCTGGCCGTCAACCCGCCGTCCGGATCCGGAAGTTCGGGCAGGCCGGCGTCGTCGTATCCGGCGTCCCACCAGGTGATGACGAGCACCCGGTCCTGCGGAGCCCGGAAGGTCTCGCAGCGCAGGGGCCCCGGCGCGAGCCGCCGCGCCTGCTCCTGCGCCCACCGCAGCAGTTCCCCGCCCCGGCCGGCCGCCGCCCGGGCCTCCCACATCAGCGCGACGGTCATGAGTACAGGTTGTCCTTGGCGACCTCGTGCACATGGTCGTGACCGTGGCCGTGCCCGGCGCTCCGATCGGGCACGTGCGGGTCGGTCACCGGCAGCGACGAGTCCGCGGACAGGTCCCAGCCGGACGCGGCCCGGCCCCGGGCGACCATCTCCGCGCCCAGCGCCGCCACCATCGCGCCGTTGTCCGTGCACAGCTTGGGGCGCGGCACGCGCAGCCGGATCCCGGCGGCTTCGCAGCGCTCCTGGGCGAGGGCCCGCAGCCGGGAGTTGGCGGCCACGCCGCCGCCGATCATCAGGTGGTCGACGCCCTCGTCCTTGCAGGCCCGGACGGCCTTGCGGGTCAGGACGTCCACGACCGCCTCCTGGAAGGAGGCCGCCACGTCGCGCACCGGGACCTCCTCGCCCGCCGCCCGCCTGGCCTCGATCCAGCGGGCGACCGACGTCTTCAGACCGGAGAAGGAGAAGTCGTACGCCGGGTCGCGCGGACCGGTCAGACCGCGGGGGAACGCGATCGCCGTCGGGTCGCCCTCACGGGCGTAGCGGTCGATGACCGGGCCGCCCGGGAAGCCCAGGTTCAGCACCCGGGCGATCTTGTCGAAGGCCTCGCCCGCCGCGTCGTCGATGGTCGCGCCCAGCGGACGGACGTCGGAGGTGATGTCGGTGGACAGCAGCAGGGAGGAGTGTCCGCCGGACACCAGCAGCGCCATCGTCGGCTCGGGCAGGGAGCCGTGCTCCAGCTGGTCCACGCAGATGTGCGAGGCGAGGTGGTTGACGCCGTAGAGCGGCTTGCCGAGGGCGTAGGCGTAGGCCTTCGCCGCCGAGACGCCGACCAGCAGCGCGCCGGCGAGCCCCGGACCCGCGGTGACCGCGATGCCGTCGAGGTCCTTCGCGCTCACCCCCGCGTCCTTCAGCGCACGCTCGATGGTCGGGACCATCGCCTCCAGGTGGGCCCTGGACGCCACCTCCGGCACGACGCCGCCGAAGCGGGCGTGCTCGTCGACGCTGGAGGCGATCGCGTCGGCCAGCAGGGTCGTGCCGCGCACGACGCCGACGCCGGTCTCGTCGCAGGAGGTCTCGATCCCCAGAACGAGGGGTTCGTCAGCCATTGGTCTCGTTTCCCTGTGTTCCCGCTGCGGATGTCGATGGGTCGGTGAGGCGCATCACCAGGGCGTCCACGTTGCCCGGCTGGTAGTAGCCGCGCCGGAACCCGATGGCCTCGAACCCGAAGCGCTCGTAGAGCTTCTGGGCGCGGACGTTGTCGATGCGGCACTCGAGCAGGACCTCGGCGCACTCGAACGCGGTCGCCGCGCTCAGCAGCTCCGTCAGCAGCCGACCGCCGAGGCCGGTGCCCCACTGGTCGCGGGCGACGGCGATGGTCTGGACGTCGGCGACGTCCCCGGCGGCGGCCAGGCCCGCGTACCCGACGATCCGGTCGCCCGCGGACGCGTCGACCGCGACGAGATAGCGCCGGGTCGCCTCCGGGCCGCGGGCGTGGGCCAGGTCGGACCAGAACATGCCCCGGGACCAGGCGTCCTCGGGGAAGAGGTCCTTCTCGAGTTCGAGCACGCGCTCGATGTCCCACCAGCGCATCTCGCGCAGCACGAGGTCGACGGATTCGGTCACTTGGGGGTGACCACCTTGTAGTTCTTAGGCACCTGGGCGTCCGGCCGGCGCAGGTACAGGGGCCGTGGCGCGGGCAGTTCCACGCCCGCGGCCAGCCGCTCCGCCGCGAGACTCGCGAGGGCCGCCGCGGAGACGTGCTCGGGCTCGTGCGCGTGGGGGAACGCGTCCGGGTAGAGCAGTGCGCCCGCGCCGACGGCGGGCAGCCCGGCCACCGCGTCGGCGATGTCGGCGGGCCGGTCCACGGCGGGGCCCGACACCCGGGTGCGGGAGTCGGCGTAGCGCGCCCAGTAGACCTCCTTGCGGCGGGCGTCGGTCGCCACCACGAAGGGCCCTTCGAGGTCGGAGGCGTAGGCGAGGCCGTCGAGGGTGCACAGGCCGTGCACGGGGACGCCGAGCGCCATCCCGAAGGTGTCGGCGGTCATCAGACCGACTCTCAGCCCCGTGTAGGGGCCGGGGCCGACGCCGACGACGATCCCGGTGACGGCGTCGAGCGCGAGCCCGGCGCCGGCGAGCAGCCGGTCGACGGCCGGCAGCAGCAGCTCGCCGTGCCGGCGCGCGTCCACCTGACTCGAGGAGGCGATGACGTCCGTGCCGTCGTGCAGGGCGACGGTGACGGCGGGGGTGGCGGTATCCAGAGCGAGCAAGAGCACGCAAACAGCCTACGGCTCCCGTGCCCCCGACACCGCCGTCCCGGACGGAGCCGTGACGGCTGCTAACGTCGCCGCGAAACATGACGTACATCACGTACGGGACAGAACGCGGAAGAGGCCCGGAACGGGCGCAGGACGGACGAGGTGGTCACCGGTGCCCAGCAGCAGCTCGACTTTCGTGGCCGGGCTCACCGCGGCCGCCCTGGCGACGGTCGGGTTCCTCGCGTTCCAGGCGTCCGCGAACGCGCCTGACGACCCGGCCGAGCCGCGTCGCGGCAGCGCGCCCGCGAAGGCGGCGAAGGCTCCCGGCCCCATCGCCTCCACGGCGCTGCCCGACGGCTCGGGCGCAGGCGAGCGGGTGGTGTACGCGCTGGCGGCCGACCGGGTGTGGCTGGTCGGCGCGGACGGTCACGTCAACCGCACGTTCAAGGTCGCCCCCGGCAGTGTGGACCCGCTGCCGGGCAGCTACGCGGTCCGCTCCCGGTCGGGTGCGATCACCGGCACCGACGGCGCCCCGGTCGAGCACGTCGTGCGGTTCGCCGAGGCGGACGGCGTGACGATCGGCTTCAGCGCGGCCCTGGACGGCTCTCCGCCCGAGCGCGACCCGAGGGTGCAGACGGGCGGCATCCGGCAGAGCGTCGCCGACGGCGACGCGATGTGGGCGTTCGCGACCATCGGCCGACCGGTCGAGGTGGTCCGGTAGGCCCCCTCGTCCGAGCCGGTCCGCGTCGCACCGTCCGATGGCGCGTCAGGCCGCCCGGCGGCGTCGGTCCGGCTTCTTGGCCGGGGCGGGGTCGGGCAGCCGCGGAGGGGTCGAGACGGCTTCGGCGGCCGCGCACGAGGCCAGCAGATCGCGCATGGACACGGCGGGGGCGGGCGCGAGGGGACGCGGCGGCCGGGGCGGGGGATCGGTGGCCGGCATGGACGCCTCCTGCGGTTCGGGGGCGGGCGCGGTTAGGTAGACCTAACTACGAACTTGATACCATGTGACCACGCCCCCGACACGGAACGCAACATTTTGCCGACACGTTGTCGGAACCTTCACCGCGTCACGTCGGACCCGTCCGACCGGCGCACCCCGGCACGGCGGCGCCCCGACCGGAGCACACCCCGGGGCCGGCAGCAGGGCCCGGGCCGGCACTCCCCCGGGCCGTCCCCCAAGGCGGTCCGGAGCACGTCAGGCCGACAGCACGCCGAGGTCCGCGGAGGCCCATCGCCGCCCGAGCGCCGACACCGTCACATGCCGCACCTCGTCGTCCGTGTCGCCGACCGCGCGGTGAATGCGGATCTGGAGCCGGTCGTCGGTCAGTTCCTCGACCTTGCCCTCGCCCCACTCCACGACGATCACCGACTCGGGCAGCGACACGTCGAGGTCGAGGTCCTCCATCTCGTCGAGCCCGCCGCCCAGGCGGTACGCGTCGACGTGGACCAGCGGCGGACCGTCCCCGAGCGCCGGGTGCACCCGGGCGATCACGAACGTCGGGGAGGTGACCGCGCCCCGGACCCCCAGCCCCTCGCCGAGCCCGCGGGTGAGCGTCGTCTTGCCCGCCCCGAGCTCCCCGCTCAGCATCACGAGATCGCCGGCGCGCAGCACCTTGGCCAGTCGACGGCCGAAGTCCCGCATCTGCTCGGGGGAATTGACGGTGATCCGAAGGTCAGCCGGGTGGTGCGGCGCTGCTGGTGTCTCCATAACCTCCCACGGTAGCCCCTGCCGGCACGGCGCCCGCGCGGGTGAGCAGGTCGGCGAGGCGGTCGGTGACCACTTCCGGGTGCTCCAGCATCACGAGGTGCCCGGCGTCGGGGACGAGGACCAGTTCGGCGTCCGGCAGCATGTCGGCGATCGCCTCGCTGTGCTCGCTCGGCGTCACCAGGTCCCCGATGCCGGCCAGCACCAGCACCGGCATGTCCGTGAAACAGGCGAGCGCCTCGGTCTTGTCGTGGTCGGTGAAGGCCGGGTAGAACTCGGCGACCACGTCGATCGGCGTGCTCTCGATCATCCGCTCGGCGAACCGCGCCACCGCCGGGTCCACGTCACGGGACGCGAACGAGTACCGCTTGATGATCCCGGCGAACAGATCGGCGGTCGCCCGGCGCCCCTTCTCCACCAGGGCCGCCTGCTGCCCGAGCGCCCGCAGCACGCCCGGCAGCACCCGCCGGACCGCGTTCACGCCGGCGACCGGCAGTCCGAAGTTGACCTCGCCGAGCCGCCCGGACGACGTGCCGACGAACGCGGTGGCGACGACCCGCTCGCGGATCAGCTCGGGGTACAGGGCGGCCAGGGCCATCACCGTCATCCCGCCCATGGAATGCCCGACCAGCACGATCGGCCCCTCCGGCACGGCCGCGTCGACGACGGCCCGCAGATCGCGTCCCAGCTGGTCGATGGTGACCGGCACGCCGTCGTGGGTCTGGGCGTTGCCGCGTCCGGACCTGCCGTGACTGCGCTGGTCCCAGTGCACGGTCCGCACGACGCCCCGCAGGGCCGCCCGCTGGAAGTGCCAGGAGTCCTGGTTGAGGCAGTAGCCGTGACTGAAGACGACGGTGACGGGCAGCGGCGCCTTGCGCCCGAAGAGCCTGCGCCGCCGGTTCGCCGGGCCGCCCTGCGGCTCGACGTCGTCGACCTCGTAGTACAGCTCGGTGCCGTCGTCGGCGTACGCCTTGCCCGGGGCGCCGCGCAGCCCGCCGTACGGTCCCGCCGAGTCGAGCGCCAGCCGGGCCTTGGCCCGCATGCCCCGCCCCACGGTCATCCGCTCCAGGGCGACGCCGGCCGCGGCGCCCGCGGCGATCACGCCTATCGCGGCGCCCGCGATGCCGGTCGCCCGGCGCCACCCTCCTGCCGCCCCCGTCGCGGAGGCGGCGGCGACCGCCGTGGCGGCGCTCGCCACCGCCTCCGCGCTGCTCTCGCTCACGTGCCGCTCCTCCTGGGCCGATGTCCGTGCACTGACTGCGGGTTACCCGGTCCGCTCACTCATTCACATAGACGCGGGGAACGCGCGATCCGATGCGCGTGACGATCTCGTACCCGATGGTTCCGGCCGCCTGCGCCCAGTCCTGCGCCGTCGGTTCGCCGCGGTCGCCCGGTCCGAAGAGGACCGCCTCCGCGCCGGGGCCCGGATCGTCCCCGCCGAGGTCGACGACGAACTGGTCCATCGCGATGCGGCCGGCGGCCGTCCGCCACTTGCCGCCCACCAGCACCGGGCCGGTCCCGGAGGCGTGCCGGGGCACGCCGTCGGCGTACCCGAGGGGCACCAGTCCGAGCGTCGTCTCGCCCGGGGTGACGTAGTGGTGGCCGTAGCTCACGCCGTGCCCGCCGGGGACGTGCTTCACCAGGGCCAGCGACGCCGAGAGGGTCATCACCGGCCGCAGTCCGAGGTCGGCGGCGGAGCCCAGCTCGGGGCCGGGCGAGAGGCCGTACATCGCGACCCCGGGGCGGACCAGGTCGAAGTGGGTCTCCGGAAGGGTGAGCGTGGCCGGGGAGTTGGCGATGTGCCGTACCTCGGGCCGGGCGCCCTGCCGCTCGGCGTACGCCGTCATCTCGCGGAACCGTTCGACCTGGGCGGCGACGGAGGGGTGCCCGGGCTCGTCGGCGCAGGCGAGGTGCGACCAGAGGCCGGTGATCCGCACCAGTCCCTCGCGCTCGGCGCGCAGCGCCTCCCCGACGAGCTCGGGCCAGTCGGCGGGCTGGCATCCGTTGCGTCCGAGCCCGGTGTCGGCCTTGAGCTGCACCCGGGCGGCCCGCCCGGCGGCCCGGGCGCCGTCGACGGCCTCCCGCAGCGCCCAGAGCCCGCTCAGCGACACGTCGAGACCGGCCTCGACGGCCTCCCGCCAGGGCCCGCCCGGCGTCCACAGCCAGCACATGATCCGGACGTCCGCGGGCAGTCCGGCGTGCGCGCGCAGCGCGAGGGCCTCCTCGGGCGTGGCGGCGCCGACCCAGGCGGCGCCCGCCTCGACGGCGGCGCGGGCGCAGGGGGCGGCGCCGTGTCCGTATCCGTCCGCCTTCACCACGGCCATGAACGCCGCGCCCGGCGCCTTGGCGCGCAGGCTACGCACGTTGGCCCGCAGCGCGGCCAGGTCGATCTCGGCGTGTGCGCGCAGCGGGGCGGCGGGCGGCTTGGCAGTCTCACTCATCGCGCCCAGTGTCGCAGAGCGGCCGGACGACGTTCCCGGCACCGGGCCGACGCCCCACCCCGCGCCCCGCCCGGGCGCCCCGTCAGGCAGCGCACCCCGAAGCCGCTCTCGCCCGGGGCCGGTACAGGACCGTCGGCGCCGCCCACCAGCAGGCCACGGGCAGGCCACCGGCACACCTCGCCGGCCGGGCCCGGCACAGGAGACGACCGCAGTCGCCTCATTCGCCCCGGTCTCCTTAGGGCGCCTCAGTCGCGCACGTCACGCCAGGCACGCGGGATCGCCGCGGCCACGTCGTGCGCCCCGGCCGGCGCCCCGTCCGCCGCGTACCGGCCCGCCAGGCCGTGCAGGTACGCCCCGACGCTCCCCGCGTCCAGCGCCCCCAGTCCGGCGGCCAGCAACGAACCCGCGAGCCCCGACAGCACGTCCCCGCTGCCGGCCGTGGCGAGCCACGCCGTCCCGGTGGCGTTGACCCGGACCGCGCCCTCGCCGCCCGCGTCGGCCACCAGCGTCGTCGACCCCTTCAGCAGCACCGTCGCCCGGTACCGCGCCGCCAGCTCCCGCACCGAGGCCAGCCGGGCGCCCTCCACCTGCTCCCGTGCCACGCCCAGCAGCGCGGCCGCCTCCCCGGCGTGCGGAGTCATCAGCGTCGGCGCGGCACGCCCCCGCACCGCGTCGGCGTCCGCCAGCCGCAGTCCGTCGGCGTCGATCAGCACGGGCACCTCGGCGGCCAGCACCTCGGCGACCGTCGCCGCGTCGTCCCCGGCGCCCGGACCGACGACCCACGCCTGCACCCGTCCGGCGTGCGCGGGCCCCCGCTCCGACACGAGCGTCTCGGGGAACCGCGCGAGGACCGCGTCCCCGGCCGGTCCGACGTACCGCACGGCCCCCGCGCCGCCGCGCAGCGCGCCCGCGACGGCGAGCACGGCGGCCCCCGGATACCGGGCCGACCCGGCGGCGATCCCGACGACGCCCCGCCGGTACTTGTCGCTCTCCCCGCCCGGCGTCGGCAGCAGGGCGGCCGTGTCCGCGTGCTGCAGCGCCTCAAGCTCCGGCACGGCGGGCAGCAGGTCGCCGAGCCCGATGTCGACGAACCGCACCGAACCGGCGTACGCGCGCGCGGGATCGACGAGCAGTGCCGGCTTGTGCGTGCCGAAGGTGACGGTGACGTCGGCGCGCATCCCGCTCCCGTGCACCTCCCCGGTGTCCGCGTCCACGCCGCTGGGCAGGTCGACGGCGACGACGGGGGCCCCGGCCCGCTCGACGAGCGCCGCGAGATCCGCCGCCTCCGGCCGCAGACCGCCCTTGCCGCCGATGCCGACGATCCCGTCGAGCACCAGGTCGGCCCGGCGGACGAAGTCGCCGGCCTCTTCGGGCGTCACGGTCGTGCCGCCGGCCCGGCGCACCGCCGTCAGCCCCCCGGGATGGGTCCGCCCGGGCGCGAGGAGGACGGCGGTCACCCCCGCCCCGCGCCGGGCGAGCCGCGCCCCGGCGTACAGGGCGTCGCCCCCGTTGTCGCCGCTGCCGACCAGCAGCACGATCCGGCGTCCGTACACCCGGCCCAGCAGGTCGGCGCAGGCGGCGGCGAGCCCGGCGGCGGCCCGTTGCATGAGGGCGCCCTCCGGGACCCGGGCCATCAGCTCCCGCTCGGCACGACGGACGGTCTCGACGCAGTAGGCAGTACGCATACGGTCGAGTCTGCCCCGGTCTCCCCCGCCGCCGCACCCGCGCGCCTCACCCGCGTCTCACCCGCGCCTCACCCCTCGGCCACCACCACCGCCGAGGCGACGCCCGCGTCGTGACTCAGCGACACATGCCATCCCCGTACGCCCAGTTCGGCCGCCCGGGCGGCCACGCTCCCCCGCACCCGCAAGCGGGGCCGCCCGCTGTCCTCGACGTACACCTCGGCGTCGGTCCACAGCAGCCCGGGCGGGGCCCCGAGCGCCTTGGCCAGGGCCTCCTTCGCCGCGAACCGGGCCGCCAGCGAGGCCGGACCCCTGCGCTCCCCGCTCGGCAGCAGCAACTCGCTCGGCAGGAACAGCCGCTCGGCGAGCCCGGGCGTGCGTTGCATGGACGCCGCGAAGCGCTCGATCTCGGCCACGTCGATACCGACCCCGATGATGCTCATGCCGAGCACCCTAGGGCCTCGGTGTCACCGCCTGGTGCTAGCCTGCGGCGACTTGATCGCGTCACATCACGTCAAGTCGACAGCAGAGTTTCACAGCGGACTTTCACCGCCGCGCGCCTTGGGGGGCCAGCCCGCGCGCCGCGGAGGCGACGCCAGGGGGCGGGGGGGCATGACCAGCAAGACCAGCAGCATGACCAACGGCGGACTCATGGGCTCTTCGGGGCCGACGTTCGACCCGTACGACAACACACCCGAGCTGATCCCGCTGCGCACCGCCGCGCAGGCGGGGGACTGGCCGGCCGTACGGGCCTGCTTCGCGGGGCTCGGCTCCGCCGACAAGATCTCCTCGGCCTCCACCCTCCTCGCCGACACCGCCGGCGTCGAGGGCTGCCTGGAGCGGGCGGCGGCCGAATCGCCCGCGGACCCGCTGCCCCGCACCCTGCTCGCCGAGCGGTACGTGCACATCGGCTGGGACATCCGCAGCGGCGCCCGCGCCAAGGACGTCTCGCGGGACCAGTTCACCCAGTTCCACGACTGGCTGCGACGGGCCGAGCAGCTGCTGATCGAGGTCTGCGCCGAGCAGCCCTCCTACGCCCCCGCCTGGACCGTCCGGCTGACGACCGCGCGCGGTCTGGAGCTGGGGCAGGCAGAGGCGCGCCGCCGCTACGACCGGCTGTCCGCGCACCACCCGCACCACTACCGCGCGCAGACGCAGCTGCTGCAGCAGCTGTGCCCGAAGTGGGGCGGATCCTGGGAGGCGGCGCACGGCTTCGCCCGGGAGTGCGCCACCGGCGCCCCCGACGGATCGAACGCCGCCGCCGTGGTGGCCCTCGCCCACATCGAGCACTGGCTGGACCTGCCGAGCGGCGAGGACGCCGCCTACCTGCGCGGCGTGCCGGTCCGCGACGACCTGCGCTTCGCCGCCCAGGTCTCCGTGCTGCACCCCGGCCACCGGCCCGACTGGAACACCGTCGGCGCGCACAGCGCGTTCGCGTTCGCCTTCTCGCTGGGCGGGCACTACGCGGACGCGGCCCCGCACTTCGCCTTCCTCGGCGACCGCGCCACGGAATACCCGTGGCAGTACCTGCCCGACCAGAAGTCGGCGTTCCTCGGCTTCCGCAAGGCCGCACTGGAAACCCGTGGAGGCGGCGCCCGATGACCACGAACCTGCACGAGCACGACGGCCTGGACGACATGGACGCCCTCGCCGCTCTCGAGGGCCTCGTCTCGCACACCACCACGAACGGCGTGCCCACCCTCTACGCCCCCGCCTCCGGCAAGGAGATCACCGCCGGCCTCTTCTTCCGGGTGGGCCGCGCCGACGAGACGCTGGCCACCGCCGGAGTCACCCACCTCGTCGAGCACCTCGCCCTGCACCGCCTGGGCCTTTCCGACCTGCACTACAACGGCGCGACGGCGAACGCGTACACCCTCTTCCACGTGCACGGCAGCGAGGAGGAGGTGGTCGAGTACCTGAACAGCGTGTGCGCCGGCCTGCGGGACCTGCCGATGGAGCGGCTGGAGACCGAGCGGGAGATCCTGCGCACGGAGGCGGCCGGCCGCGGCGGCGGGCCCCAGCACCAGATGCCGCTGTGGCGGTACGGCGCCCAGAGCTACGGCCTGTCCAGCTACAGCGAGCTGGGCGCCTTCAGCCTCACCCGCGATCAGGTCCGTCACTGGGCGGAAACCCGCTTCACCAGGGACAACGCGGTGCTGTGGATCACCAGCGACCGCGTCCCCGAGGGCCTGGACCTGACCCTCCCGCGGGGCTCCCGCCTTCCCGCCCCGGCCGCGACCAGCGCCCTGCCCGTCACCCCGGCGTACATCGGCGGCGACGACGGACACGTGGTCCTCACCTCGGTGCTGCGCCGCTCCACCGCGGCCAGCGTCTTCGCGGACGTCCTCGGCCGGGCCCTCTTCCAGGACCTGCGCCAGGAGGGCGGCTACTCCTACTCCGCGGAGGCCGACTACAGTCCGCGCGACGCCGAGTACGCCACCCTCACCGCGTACGCCGACGCCCTGCCGCAGAAGCAGGACGCGGTCGTCGGCGGCTTCGTCGACACCCTCGCGCGGCTGCGCGCGGGCCGCATCGAGCAGGCCGAGCTGGACTCCGTCCGGGCCAAGCTCCTCAAGGTGTACGACGCCCCCGACCTCGGCGCCGCGGTGCTCCCCTCGTACGCGCTGAGCCTGCTGCTCGGACACCCTCTCCTCACCCCCGACCAGCACCGGGCCGAGCTGAACGCGGTGACGACGCAGGACCTGCACGAGGTCGCCCGCCAGGCGTGGGACAACGCACTGCTGCAGGCGCCGGGCCGCGGCGTCGACTGGGCGGGCCTCACCCTCGCCCCGCAGTTCTCGACGGCCGCCGTCACCGGCACCCGCCACCAGTCCCTGGAGAACGAGGACGTCACCCTGGTCATCGGCCCGGAGGGCGTCAGCCTGCTCACCCCGAGGGGCCCGGTCACCGTCCGCCACGACGCCTGCGCGGCGATGACCACGCGGCCCGACGGCGCCCGTACGCTCACCGGCCACGACGGCTTCTCGGTCACCGTGGAGCCGACCCTGTACAAGGGCGTCACGCCGGACCGCATCGCGGCGCTGGACGCGGCCGTGCCCGGCGAGGCGGTCGTCCGGATGCCGGCCCGCGAACCGGAGCACATCCCGCAGCCGCGCAAGCAGCCCCCGACGGCCCGGGCGGCCGGCACCGGCGGCTCGGTGCGGGGCTGGACCGCCGCCTTCTGGCTGGTGGCCCTGCTCGCGGCGGCCTGGGGCGTGCTCTGCGGGGTCATCACCGCCGACGAGTCCGCGATGGCGGACCCGGAGTGGGACGCGGTCACCGGCGTCTGGATCATGGAACTGCCGCTGCTCTTCGCCGCCTGGAAGCTGTTCACGGCCCGCAGACGCCGCACCCGGAGCTGAGCCGCCGTGTGTGTGGGGGGGGCGGCCACGCAACGCCCCCCACACGCCCACGGCACGAGCCCCCCGCTCCCCCCGGCGGCCCTCGCTCCCCGGCGAGCGACCGGCCGTCCACTCCCCGGCGGCCCCTACTCCACGGTGACCGACTTCGCGAGGTTGCGCGGCTGATCCACCTCGTTGCCGCGCGCGGTCGCGAGCTCGCACGCGAACACCTGCAACGGCACCGTCGCCACCAGCGGCTGCAACAGCACCGGCGTGGCGGGGATCCGCACCAGGTGGTCTGCGTACGGCACGACCGCCTCGTCCCCCTCCTCCGCGATCACGATGGTCCGCGCCCCCCGCGCCCTGATCTCCTGGATGTTGGAGACGATCTTGTCGTGCAGGACGGACCTGCCGCGCGGCGACGGCACGACCACCACCACGGGCAGGTCCTCCTCGATGAGGGCGATCGGCCCGTGCTTCAGCTCCCCCGCCGCGAACCCCTCCGCGTGCATGTAGGCGAGCTCCTTCAGCTTGAGCGCGCCCTCCAGCGCGACGGGATAGCCCACGTGCCGGCCGAGGAACAGCACGGTGTCCTTGTCGGCCAGCGACCGGGCCAGCGCCCGCACCGGCTCCATGGTCTCCAGCACCCGCTCCACCTCGCCGGAGATCCGCGCCAGGTCCCGGACGACGGCCCGGATCTCGTCCCCCCACTTGGTGCCGCGCACCTGCCCGAGATAGAGGGCGACCAGATAGCACGCCACCAGCTGGGTCAGGAACGCCTTGGTGGAGGCGACGGCCACCTCCGGCCCCGCGTGCGTGTAGAGCACGGCGTCCGACTCACGGGGGATGGTCGACCCGTTGGTGTTGCAGATGGCGAGCACCTTCGACCCCTGGTCCCGCGCGTGGCGCAGCGCCATCAGCGTGTCCATCGTCTCGCCGGACTGGGAGATGGCGATGACCAGCGAGCGCGGGTCCAGGATCGGGTCCCGGTAGCGGAACTCGCTGGCCAGCTCCACCTCGCACGGAATGCGCGTCCAGTGCTCGATGGCGTACTTGGCGATCAGCCCGGCGTGGAAGGCCGTTCCGCAGGCGACGACGACGATCTTGTCGATCTCGCGCAGCTCCCGCGCCGGGATGCGCACCTCGTCGAGCGTCAGCGAACCGCCGGCGTCGATCCGTCCCAGCAGGGTGTCGGCCACGGCCTTGGGCTGCTCGGCGATCTCCTTCAGCATGAAGTAGTCGTAGCCCCCCTTCTCCGCCGCCGACGCGTCCCAGTCGACGTGGTACGACCGCACCTGGGCCGGCCGGCCGTCGAACCCGGTGACGGTCACCGCGTCCCGGCGCAGCTCCACCACCTGGTCCTGGCCCAGCTCGATCGCCGACCGGGTGTGCGCGATGAACGCGGCGACGTCCGAGGCGAGAAAGGCCTCGCCCTCGCCGACGCCCACCACCAACGGCGAGTTGCGGCGCGCCCCGACCACCACGTCCGGCTCGTCGGCGTGCACCGCGACCAGCGTGAACGCGCCCTCCAGCCGTCGGCACACCAGCCGCATCGCCTCCGCCAGGTCGGAGGTCACGGAGAACTCCTCGGCGAGCAGATGGGCGACGGCCTCGGTGTCGGTCTCGGACAGCAGCTCGTGTCCCCGCTCGGCCAGTTCGGCCCGCAGCTCCGCGAAGTTCTCGATGATCCCGTTGTGCACGACGGCGACGCGTCCGGCGTTGTCGAGGTGCGGATGGGCGTTGGCGTCGGTGGGCCCGCCGTGCGTGGCCCACCGGGTGTGCCCGATGCCCGTCGTCCCGGCCGGCAAGGGCCGCTCCGTCAGCTCCTTCTCCAGATTGACGAGCTTGCCCGCCTTCTTCGCCGCGGCGAGCCCCCCGTCGGCCGGCACGGCGACGCCCGCCGAGTCGTAGCCCCGGTACTCCAGCCGCTTCAGTCCGGCCATCACGACGTCGAGCGCCGACTGAGACCCCACGTATCCCACGATTCCGCACATGCGCGGCAGCCTACGGCCGAAGCGCGCCCCAAAAGAGCCTCCGCGTGCCCGATTCCGGAAATTCCCACCGCCGCACGAGGCCCGTCCGCGCCCAGCGCGCCGACCCGAGCGGACTCCCCGGCGGACGTCCGAGCGGCCGCCCGCCGACGGCGTGACGGAACCCACCCGCCATCGCGTTCAAACTCCGTTAACAATGGACTGTGATCTCTCCGGTCTCCCCGATGCCCCGGAGCGCCCACCGGCACAGGCCGGAGGCGACTCCCTACGTCGACCTCACCCGATCCGAGTGGAGCGCGCTGCGGGAGAAGACCCCGCTGCCGCTGACCGCCGAGGAGGTCGAGAAGCTGCGCGGCCTGGGCGACGTCATCGACCTCGACGAGGTGCGGGACATCTACCTCCCGCTCTCCCGCCTCCTCAACCTCTACGTGGGCGCCACCGACGGCCTGCGCGGCGCCCTGAACACCTTCCTGGGCGAGAAGGGCTCCCAGTCCGGCACCCCCTTCGTGATAGGCGTCGCCGGATCGGTCGCCGTCGGCAAGTCGACGGTCGCCCGCCTGCTGCAGGCGCTGCTCTCGCGCTGGCCGGAGCACCCGCGCGTGGAACTGGTCACCACGGACGGCTTTCTGCTGCCCACCCGCGAACTCGAAGCCCGCGGCCTGATGTCCCGCAAGGGCTTCCCCGAGTCCTACGACCGCCGCGCGCTGACCCGCTTCGTCGCCGACATCAAGGCAGGAAAAGACGAGGTCACAGCCCCCGTCTACTCCCACCTGATCTACGACATCATGCCGGACCGGAAGCTCACCGTCCGCCGCCCCGACATCCTCATCGTCGAGGGCCTGAACGTCCTGCAGCCCGCCCTGCCCGGCAACGACGGCCGCACCCGCGTCGGCCTCGCCGACTACTTCGACTTCAGCGTGTACGTCGACGCGAGCACCGAGGACATCGAGCGCTGGTACCTCAGCCGGTTCCGGAAACTGCGTCAGACCGCCTTCCAGAACCCGGACTCGTACTTCCGCAAGTACACCCAGGTCTCCGAGGAGGAGGCCCTCGACTACGCCCGCGCACTCTGGCGCACCATCAACAAGCCCAACCTGGTGGAGAACATCGCCCCCACCCGCGGCCGGGCCGGCCTCGTGGTCCGCAAGGGCCCGGACCACAAGGTCCAGCGGCTGCGCCTGCGCAAACTCTGACGACTACCCTGCCCCCATGCTGCACCTGCGCCTCATCACCCCGGCGGAACGGACCGACGACGTGGTCCGTCTGATCGAGCGGACCGTCGGGGCCACCCACCTCGTGGTCCTGCCCCAGGCCGCCCGCAACCCGGCCGGCGACGTCGTCCTGTGCGACGTGGCCCGCGAGGCCGGCGACGAACTCCTGTCCGCGCTGCAGGAGTTGGGGCTGGAGGAGACCGGCTCGATCGCCGTGGAGAACATCGACCTGTCGCTCTCCCTGCGCGCGGACAAGGCCGAGGCAGAGGCCCCCGGCGAAGGCGCGGACGCGGTCCTGTGGGAGCACCTGACCGACGCCACCCACGAGGACTCGACGCTCTCCGTCACCTACCTCGCCTTCATCACGCTGGCCACGATGATCGCGGCCTGCGGCGTGGTGCTCGACAACGCGGTCCTCGTCGTCGGCGCGATGGCGGTCGGCCCGGAGTTCGGCCCGCTCGCCGGCATCTGCACGGCGATCGTGCAGCGCGCCCCCCGCCTGGCCCTGCGCTCACTGATCGCGCTCCTGGTGGGCTTCGCCGTGGCCATGGCGGTCACCGTGGGCTTCAGCCTCTTCATGGACGCGCTGGGCCAGTTCAGCGAGGACCAACTGGAGGGGGACCGCCCGCAGACCGGCTTCGTCTACGCGCCCGACGCCTTCTCCTTCATCGTCGCCGTACTCGCCGGAATCGCCGGCACCCTCTCCCTGACCTCGGCGAAGTCTGGCGCCCTGGTGGGCGTGGCGATCTCGGTGACGACGGTCCCGGCAGCGGCGAACGCGGCGGTGGCCCTCAGCTACGGCGACATGACCCAGACCTGGGGCTCGGCCCAACAACTCCTGCTGAACCTCCTGGGCATCATCCTGGCCGGCACCCTGACCCTCCTCACCCAAAAATGGGCCTGGTCAAAACAACACTGAGCCTGCCCAACCCCGCCCGGGTCGGCCCCCCAAGGGGCGCGGGGAACTGCGCGACCAGCCACAACGCACCCGCACCCCACCACACACAGAACCCACCCCTCAGGGGCGCGGGGAACTACGCAGTTGCCCCGGCCCGCCCCCGGCTAGCCCAGCGCGGACTTCACCACATCCGCCAGCCGCCCCGCGACCGCCCGCGCCTGATCGATGTCCGCCGCCTCGACCATCACCCGAACCAGCGGCTCGGTCCCGGAAGGCCGCAGCAACACCCGCCCGGTGGAGCCGAGTTCCCGCTCCGCCTCACCGACGGCAGTCGCCAGCTCGGCCGAGTCCCCGACCCGGGACCTGTCGACGTCCGGCACATTGATCAGCACCTGCGGCAGCCGCTCCATCACGGAGGCCAGCTCACGCAGAGACCGCCCCGTCTGCGCGACGCGAGCCGCCAGCATCAGCCCGGTCAGCGTGCCGTCGCCGGTCGTCGCGTGGTCGAGGATGATCACGTGCCCGGACTGCTCGCCGCCGAGCGCGTACCCGTGCTGCTTCATCTCCTCGAGCACATACCGGTCGCCGACCGCGGCCTGCACGAGGTGGATCCCCTCGCGTTCCATGGCCAGCTTGAAGCCCAGGTTGGACATGACGGTCGCGACGACGGTGTCCGAGCGCAGCACGCCCCGCTCCCGCATGGACAGCGCCAGCACGGCGAGGATCTGGTCGCCGTCGATCTCCTCACCCGTGTGGTCCACGGCGAGGCACCGGTCCGCGTCACCGTCGTGCGCGATGCCGAGGGCGGCGCCGTGCTCGATGACCGCGGCCTTCAGCTTGTCCAGGTGGGTCGACCCGCAGCCGTCGTTGATGTTGAGCCCGTCCGGCTCGGCCCCGATGGTCACGATCTCCGCGCCGGCCCGGGTGAACGCCTCGGGCGACACCCGCGCCGCAGCGCCGTGCGCCTCGTCGAGGACGATCCGCAGCCCGTCGAGCCGGTTGGGCAGGACGGCGATGAGGTGGGCGACGTACCGGTCGAACCCCTCGTCGTAGCTGCGCACGCGACCGACGCCGGCGCCGGTCGGCCGGTCCCAGGGCGCGCCGGTGCGGTGCTCCTCGTAGACGGTCTCGATGGCGTCCTCGAGCTCGTCGGCGAGCTTGTGACCGCCGCGGGCGAAGAACTTGACGCCGTTGTCGGGCATCGCGTTGTGGCTGGCCGAGAGCATCACGCCGAGGTCCGCGCCGAGCACGCCGGTGAGGTACGCGACCGCCGGCGTCGGCAGCACGCCGACCTTCAGCACGTCCACGCCCGCGCTCGCCAGACCCGCCACCACGGCGGCTTCCAGGAACTCCCCGGACGCGCGCGGGTCCCGTCCGACGACGGCCACCGGCCGGTGACCCGCGAAGGTGCCCGCCTCGGCCAGCACGTGCGCCGCCGCGACGGACAGGCCGAGGGCCATCTCCGCCGTCAGATCCGCGTTGGCGACACCGCGCACGCCGTCCGTGCCGAAGAGTCGTCCCACTTGTCCTCCTGAGGAAGCGTCAGTTTCACAGGCCGTGCGGGCCCGGTCGCCGGTCAGCCGGCCCGCGGCCGCTCCCGCATCCAGGCATTGGATGCCGCGGGCATCCCATCGCACAAGCCTTTGAGCACCTTGTGCCGTTATACGCCCACGACTGCGATAAAACGAACGCCCCGACGACACTGTGGCGTGCCGCCGGGGCGTTCGGAGTACGTACGAGTGAGGCGAGAAGACCCGCTCCGGGATACGTACGAGCAGGCAGCGAAGCTTAGCGCTTGCTGTACTGCGGGGCCTTGCGGGCCTTCTTGAGACCGGCCTTCTTGCGCTCGACCGCGCGGTCGTCACGCGTGAGGAAGCCGGCCTTCTTGAGGGCGCCGCGGTTGTTGTCGACGTCGGCCTCGTTCAGCGCGCGGGCGACACCGAGACGGAGCGCACCGGCCTGACCGGAGACACCGCCACCCGAGATACGGGCGATGACGTCGTAGCGGTTGTCGAGCTCGAGCACCTTGAAGGGCTCGTTGACTTCCTGCTGGTGCACCTTGTTCGGGAAGTAGTCCTCGAGCGTGCGCCCGTTGATCTTCCACTTGCCGGAGCCCGGGACGATCCGGACGCGGGCGATGGCGTTCTTGCGACGGCCCAGGCCGGCCGCCGGCTGGGCCTCGCCGAAGCGGGAGGCCAGGGACTCCGAGGTGTACTCACCCTCGACGGGGACCTCGGACTCGGTGGTGTAGCTCTCGATGTCGACGAGCTCGGTCTCTTCGAGCGGCTGCTCGGCAGTGGTCTCGGCCACGGTTCTCCTCAGTTCTTTTCAGCTAGGGGTGTGGCCGGAATTACTGCGCGACCTGGGTGATCTCGAACGGCACGGGCTGCTGCGCCGCGTGCGGGTGCACGTCACCCTTGTAGACCTTCAGCTTCGAGAGCATCTGACGGCCCAGCGTGTTCTTGGGGAGCATGCCCTTGACGGCCTTCTCGACGGCCTTCTCGGGGTTGTTCGCGAGCAGGTCGTCGTAGCGCACGGAGCGCAGACCGCCCGGGTAGCCGGAGTGGCGGTACGCCATCTTCTGGGTCCGCTTGTTGCCGGAGAGGTGCACCTTGTCGGCGTTGATGATGATGACGAAGTCACCGGTGTCGACGTGGGGCGCGTAGATCGGCTTGTGCTTGCCCCGGAGGAGGGACGCGGCAGTGGTGGCGAGACGGCCCAGGACGATGTCCTGAGCGTCGATGACGTGCCACTGGCGCGTCACATCGCCGGGCTTGGGGCTGTACGTACGCACGGTTCGTAGCCTTCGCTTCTTCAGTGAATTGGTCCTGACAAGGTCACCGAAGACGATCACGACAGCCCAGACCGCACTGCGGTGACGCAAACCGCGTGCTGGTCGCTGGTCATCGGCCCGGTGGACCGGTGTAAGGGCCCGTCCCGTGAGAAGAGCGCGCCAATACACAACGAAGATGCAGGATACCCGCGTCTCCATGGCGGGGTCAAAACGAGCCCGATCGGCGCGGGAAACACCCCCCGAAGACCCCCCTCAGACCCCCCGCAGACCCCGGGATCGCGCCCGGAAAGACCCTGGAACGCCCATGGACGCCCAGGGAACGCCCCTGCGGAGTGGCCCGTGCCACATGCCGGAGAGCGGCCTGGGAGAACGCCGCACCAAGCACCCGGAGATGTCGCGTTTGCCCGCCCCCGACCCCGGAATCCACCCGCTTCCGGGGCCCCTCGGCACGGAACAGCACACCCCGCACCCCGTCTAAGATGCGCCCCATGAGCTATGGGCAGGGGGGACCTCAGTCCCAGTGGGATCCGTGGAAACCGAACTCCCAGCAGCCGTGGGGCGCCGGCGATGACGGCAGCACCCCGGACTGGGCCGCGCTCGCCGAGGCGTCCGAGACGCGCAACAAACGCCGCCGGCTGCTGTTCATAGGCGGCGGCGCGCTCGCCACGCTCGGCATCGGCACCGCCGTCGCCATGGGCGTGGTGTCGGCGAACGACGACAAGGCGAACCGGCCCACGTCCTCGCTGCCCGCGACCGCCGACCTGCCGAGCGCGTCCACCGCCCCGTCGTTCGCGCCGACCAGCGCACCGCCCCCGCTGGACCCGAAGGAGTTCGTCTCCAGCAAGGCCAAGGACACCGCCCCCAACGGCCCGGACCTGCTCTTCCCCGGCAAGCAGCTGACCATGGGCTCCGCCGTGTACAAGAAGGGCGCGAAGGCCGACAGCACCTCGTGCGCCACGGGCGCCGCGGGCACCCTGGGCAAGGTCCTCGCCGCCAACGGCTGCACCCGCATGATGCGCGTCACCTACGTCAGGGACGGCATTGCGGTCACGGTCGGCGTGGCCGTCTTCGACACCGAGGCACAGGCCTCCAAGGTCAAGAGCCAGTCCGACGGCAAGAGCATCGTCAAGGCCCTCGCCGGCGGGGGCGTCAAGGCCTTCTGCAACGGCGCGATCTGCCGCTCCACGACCAACTCCTACGGCCGGTACGCCTACTTCACGATCACCGGCTTCGCGAACGGCAAGGACGTCACCACCAAGGACACCGCCGTCTTCACCACCGGCGACGACCTGGCCGAGTTCGCGTTCCAGCAGCTCCGCCGCCGCGGCGAGACCCAGGCGTCGGCGGCCGCCGAGAGCTGACCGGCCGGCCCGGGCCGCCCGCGGGCGCGGGCGCAGGGCCGGGTCAGCAGCACCCGGCAGCGGGCAGGGTCCGCCGGTTGCGCGCCTCCTTGCTGCGCGCGGCGAGCAGCCCGTCCGCCGGGTAGCCGACCTCCTCCAGCGTCAGCCCGTGCGGCCGCACGACGTGCACGGCCGAGTCCCGGACGCCGGCGGCGAGCACCTTGGCGGGCCACTCCGGCCCCCGGTGCCCGTCCCCCACGAACAGCAGCGCCCCGATCAGCGAACGCACCATGTTGTGGCAGAAGGCGTCGGCCCGGACGGTGGCGGTGACGATCCCGTCGTCGCCCTTCGTCAGACTCAGCTCCTGGAGCGTGCGGATGGTCGTCGCCCCCTCACGCTTCTTGCAGTACGCGGCGAAGTCGTGCTCGCCGAGCAGCTGCCGGGCCGCCTCGTTCATGGCGTCCACGTCGAGCGGCCAGTCGTGCCACAGGACGTGCCCCCGCAGCAGCGGATCGACGCCTCCCGGATTGTCGGTGACCCGGTAGGCGTACCGCCGCCAGATCGCCGAGAACCGCGCGTTGAACCCGCTCGGCGCCTCTCGCAGGGCCCACACCCGCACGTCCTTCGGCAAGCGCCCGGCGAGCCGCTTGAGCAGCTTCTCGTGGTGCTCACGCCACACCGCCTCCGGCAGGTCGACATGGGCGACCTGACCCCGCGCGTGCACCCCGGCGTCGGTGCGCCCGGCCACGGTCAGCTCGTACGTCGTCCCGCCCGAGCGGGTGACGGTCCGCAGCGCGTCCTCGATCTCCCCCTGCACGGTCCGCCGTCCCCCGGCCTGCTTGGCCCACCCGGAGAACTCGCTGCCGTCGTAGGCAAGGTCCAGCCGCACCCGCACGAACCCGGGCTGTGCTTCGTCACTCACGTTCAGATCCTCTCAGCAGCACAAAAGCGGGCCCGCTCCTCGAAAGAAGCGGACCCGCAATCGCCCCAGGGGGGCGCGGGGAACTGCGCGAGCGGCCACGGCGAACCCGCAGCCGCGAACGCACAGCCCCGGCAGAACGCTTACGCGTCCTTCGACTCCTCGGCGGGAGCCTCGTCGGCCGGGGTCTCCTCGACCTTGGCCGCCTCGGACTCCTTGACCGCGCGCTTCGTGGCGGCCTCGGCCTCGCCCGTCGCCTGCTGCGCGACGGTCAGCGCCTCGACCAGCTCGATGACGGCCATGGGCGCGTTGTCGCCACGACGGTTACCGATCTTGGTGATGCGGGTGTAGCCACCGGGGCGGTTCTCGTAGCGCGGGCCGATCTCGGTGAAGAGCGTGTGCACGATGCTCTTGTCCGTGATGACCTGGAGCACCTGACGGCGGTTGTGAAGGTCGCCCTTCTTCGCCTTGGTGACCAGACGCTCGGCGTACGGACGCAGCTTGCGCGCCTTCGCCTCGGTGGTGGTGATGCGGCCGTGCTCGAAAAGCGCCTTCGCGAGGTTCGCGAGGAGGATCTTCTCGTGCGCGGCGCTGCCGCCCATACGGGCGCCCTTGGTGGGCTTCGGCATGGTGTTTCTCCTAGGTGTCTGCCCCGGCCGTACCAGGTACCGGGGTCAGTATCCGAGCAGACGGTCGTCTGTCGAAGATCCGGACGACAGGCCCCGAAGGGGCCGTCGCCCGGAAGGGGCGCGGGGAACTGCGCGATCAAGCACAGCGCACCCGCACCCAAGATCGAACCGAATGGCCCGAGCTCTTAGTACTGCTCGGTCTCCACGAAGCCCGCGTCCGCGTCGTCGTCGGCGCCGAAGGCGTCGGCGGCGGCGGTCGGGTCGAATCCGGGCGGGCTGTCCTTGAGGGCCAGGCCCATGCCGGCCAGCTTCGCCTTGACCTCGTCGATCGACTTCGCACCGAAGTTGCGGATGTCGAGCAGGTCGGCCTCGGAACGCGCCACGAGCTCACCCACGGAGTGGATGCCCTCACGCTTGAGGCAGTTGTACGACCGAACGGTGAGCTCGAGCTCCTCGATCGGCAGGGCGAGATCAGCGGCGAGGGCGGCGTCCGTCGGGGACGGGCCCATGTCGATGCCCTCGGCGTCGATGTTGAGCTCACGGGCGAGACCGAAGAGCTCGACCAGCGTCTTACCGGCGGAGGCCATGGCGTCGCGGGGACGCATCGCCTGCTTGGTCTCGACGTCGACGATCAGCTTGTCGAAGTCGGTGCGCTGCTCGACACGCGTCGCCTCGACCTTGTACGTGACCTTGAGAACCGGCGAGTAGATCGAGTCGACCGGGATACGGCCGATCTCCTGGCCCACCTGCTTGTTCTGCACGGCGGAGACGTAACCGCGACCGCGCTCAACGGTCAGCTCCATCTCCAGCTTGCCCTTGCCGTTGAGCGTGGCGAGGACGAGGTCGGGGTTGTGCACCTCGACACCGGCCGGGGGCGCGATGTCGGCGGCGGTGACCAGACCCGGGCCCTGCTTGCGCAGGTACATCACGACCGGCTCGTCGTGCTCCGAGGAGACGACCAGCTGCTTGATGTTGAGGATCAGGTCGGTGACGTCCTCCTTGACGCCCGGCACGGTGGTGAACTCGTGCAGCACGCCGTCGATGCGGATGGACGTGACCGCCGCACCCGGGATCGACGACAGGAGGGTCCGGCGGAGGGAGTTGCCGAGGGTGTAGCCGAAGCCCGGCTCCAGCGGCTCGATCACGAACCGGGAGCGGAATTCGTCGACGACCTCTTCGGTCAACGAGGGACGCTGAGCGATCAGCATGGAGAGATCCTTCAGTCAGGGGCGCCCGCTATTTGACGCCCGACTCGGTACTGCAAGGGTACGGGCGGCACGCCTGGAACAGGACGTGCCGCCCGAAACCCGAGAAAACCTGCGACGACCGTGCGTCAGACGCGGCGGCGCTTCGGCGGACGGCAGCCGTTGTGGGGGGTCGGGGTGACGTCCTGGATGGAGCCGACCTCGAGGCCCGTGGCCTGCAGGGAGCGGATGGCGGTCTCACGACCGGCGCCCGGGCCCTTGACGAAGACGTCGACCTTGCGCATGCCGTGCTCCTGCGCGCGACGGGCAGCCGACTCGGCGGCCATCTGCGCGGCGAACGGCGTGGACTTGCGCGAGCCCTTGAAGCCGACGTGGCCGGCGGAGGCCCAGGAGATCACGTTTCCGGCCGGGTCCGTGATGGACACGATCGTGTTGTTGAACGTGCTCTTGATGTGCGCCTGGCCGTGTGCGACGTTCTTCTTTTCCTTGCGGCGCACCTTCTTGGCAGCGCCCTGACGACCCTTGGGGGGCATCTACAAACTCCTACGGGGAGGTGGTCGGTCCTACAGCGAAGACCGCTGATGAAGCGTGGTCCGCTGAGGACTACTTCTTGCCCGGCTTCTTCTTGCCGGCGATGGCGCGACGCGGGCCCTTGCGGGTACGAGCGTTCGTGCTGGTGCGCTGACCGCGGACCGGCAGACCGCGACGGTGACGGAGACCCTGGTAGCAGCCGATCTCGACCTTGCGGCGGATGTCGGCCTGGATCTCGCGACGGAGGTCACCCTCGGTCTTGATGTTGGCGTCCACGTACTCGCGGATCGCGACGAGCTGCTCCTCGGAGAGGTCGCGAACGCGGGTGTTCGGGTCGACGCCGGTCGCTGCCAGCGTCTCCTGGGAAAGGGTCCGGCCGATGCCGAACACGTAGGTGAGGGCGACCTCCACACGCTTTTCGCGCGGGATGTCAACACCGGAAACGCGTGCCATTCAATGGCTCCAGTTTGATCTTCGGAGGTCTGCCACAGGACCGACTCCCAGCCGCCGTCCTCTTCACTGCGGAAGATTTGGTACGGACTGGGTCCCCGGCCTCCGAACCGGGGGTGTCAGGCGGTACGACCGCCCGGGCCCTGCGTATGAACATATTCAGCTCGCGTCGCGCGAAGTCTCTGCGATGTGGTGCAGAGGGTGTGATCCCTGAGCGATCAGCCCTGGCGCTGCTTGTGGCGCGGGTTCTCGCAAATGACCATGACCCGACCGTGACGGCGGATCACCCTGCACTTGTCGCAGATCTTCTTGACGCTCGGCTTGACCTTCATGGGATGTGAGGTTCTCCGGGTCAGTTGCCGGCAACCCCGCGCGCGGGAGAGCGCACGGAGCCTGGGCAAGATCTACTTGTAGCGGTAGACGATCCGGCCACGCGTCAGGTCGTACGGAGACAGCTCCACCACGACCCGGTCGTCAGGGAGGATACGGATGTAGTGCATACGCATCTTGCCGCTGATGTGTGCCAGGACCTGGTGGCCGTTCTGGAGCTCGACCTTGAACATGGCGTTCGGAAGAGACTCGACGACAGTGCCCTCGATCTCGATGGCACCTTGCTTCTTGGCCACGCTTCGCCCTTCGAATCGACTACCTTGATCGACTCCTCCACCCTTCCCTTGCGGGGTGCATGCGGACATGCGGGTGCACGAGAGTCGACGCGTCAGTCTACGTCAGGCCCGACGGAAACACGAATCGAGAAGTCTGCCCCACCGGGGAGATCCTTAAGCGACACGGCCCGCCCTCCGGCCTAGGCGAGCGGATCCGGGGCGGCCTCGATCCCGTGCTCTGCCAGCTTCGCCCGGCCCCCGTCGGGAGCGGTCAGCACCAGCGGGCCCGCCTCCGTCAGCGCCACCGAGTGCTCCCAGTGGGAGGACCAGGTGCCGTCCGTCGTGATGACCGTCCAGTCGTCCTCGAGCACCTCGGTGCGCGGGGTGCCGAGGGACACCATCGGCTCGATGGCGAGGCAGAAGCCCGGCACCAGCTTCGGCCCCTTGCCCCGCCGGCGGTCGACGTAGTTCAGCAGGTGCGGGTCCATGTGCATCTCGGTGCCGATGCCGTGGCCGCCGTAGTCCTCGACGATGCCGTAGCGGCCGCCGCCGGGCTTGGGCTGACGGCGGATGTAGGTCTCGATCGCGCGCGAGACGTCCACCAGGCGGTTGCCCGGCTTCATCGCGGCGATCCCCGCCCACATCGACTCCTCGGTGACCCGCGACAGCTCGACCAGCTCCGGGGCGTGACCGCCGCCCACGAAAGCCGTGAACGCGGCGTCGCCGTGCCAGCCGTCCACGATCGCGCCGCAGTCGATGGAGATGATGTCGCCGTCCTTCAGGACGACCTCGTCGGACGGGATGCCGTGGACCACCACGTCGTTCACCGAGGTGCAGATCGTCGCCGGGAAACCGCCGTATCCCAGGAAGTTCGACTTCGCGCCGTTCTCCGCCAGCACCTTGCGGGCGACGTCGTCGAGGTCCTTCGTGGTCGCCCCGGGCACCGCCGCTTCCCGCGTCGCCGCGTGGATGGCGGCGACGACAAGCCCCGCCGCCCGCATCTTGGCGATCTGCTCGGGGGTCTTGATCTGCACCATGACGGTCTGCGCCTCCTGGGCCACTGGTATCGCGGCACACCAGAATACGCGTACGCACTGACGTACGCCGAAGCGCCGGAAACCCTCGTCCGCGGCGCGCGCGCACCGCGCCCGGCTCGCCGAAGCAGAGAAGCCCCCATCGCCCTGGTGGACGATGGGGGCTTCCCCGCTGTGCTTCGAACGCCTCTACTTGCCGTCCTCGTCGCGCCGGAGGGCGTCCATGGCGCGGGACGTGACCTCGTCGACCTTGCCCAGCGCGGAGATGGTGACGACCAGGCCCTGCGCCTTGTAGTAGTCGATGATCGGCTCGGTCTGCGTGTGGTAGACCTCCAGCCGGGTCCGGACCGTCTCCTCGGAGTCGTCGTCCCGCTGGTACAGCTGACCGCCGCAGACGTCGCAGACGCCCTCGCTCTTCGGCGGGCTGTAGGTGGCGTGGAAGACATGGCTGGAGTCCTTGCGGCAGACCCGCCGCCCGGCGATCCGCTTGACGACCTCTTCCTCGGGGACTTCCAGGTCCAGCACCGCGTCCAGCTTCATGCTCTCGCTCTGCAGCACCTCGTCCAGCGCCTCGGCCTGGGACACGTTGCGCGGGAAGCCGTCCAGCAGGAAACCGCCCTCGGCGTCCGGCTGCTCCATGCGGTCCTTGGCCATCGCGATCGTGACCTCGTCCGGCACCAGGTTGCCCGCGTCCATGTAGGACTTCGCGAGCTTGCCGAGCTCCGTCTGCTGGCTGATGTTGGCCCGGAAGAGGTCGCCCGTGGAGATGTGCGGGATCGACAGGTTCCTGGCCAGGAACGCGGCCTGCGTTCCCTTACCGGCACCCGGCGGCCCGACGAGGACGATACGCATCAGCGGAGGAACCCTTCGTAATTGCGCTGCTGGAGCTGGCTCTCGATCTGCTTCACCGTCTCGAGACCCACACCCACGATGATCAGGATGCTGGTCCCGCCGAACGGGAAGTTCTGGTTCGCATTGAAACCAACCAACGCCATCGTCGGTACGAGAGCGATCAGACCCAGATACAGCGAACCCGGCCAGGTGATCCGGTTGAGCACGTACGACAGGTACTCAGCGGTCGGCCGACCAGCCCGGATGCCCGGGATGAAGCCACCATACTTCTTCATGTTGTCGGCTACTTCCTCGGGGTTGAAGGAGATAGCCACGTAGAAGAACGCGAAGAAGACGATCAGCAGGAAGTACGTGACGATGTAGATCGGGTGATCGCCCTTGGTCAGGTTGGTCTCGATCCACGTCTTCCAGCTGGACGTCCCGCTGGAGAACTGGGCGACCAGGGCCGGGATGTACAGCAGCGACGAGGCGAAGATGACCGGGATCACACCGGCCTGGTTCACCTTGAGCGGGATGTACGTCGAGGTGCCGCCGTAGGACCGGCGGCCGATCATGCGCTTCGCGTACTGCACGGGGATGCGGCGCTGGGCCTGCTCGACGAAGACCACCAGGCCGACCATGACCAGGCCGACCAGGACGACGGTGCCGAACTCGATCCAGCCGTCCGCCAGCGTGCCCTGCTTCTTGATGGCCCACAGCGCGGAGGGGAACGTCGCGGCGATCGAGATGAACATCAGGATCGACATGCCGTTGCCGATGCCGCGGTCGGTGATGAGCTCACCGAGCCACATGACCATGGCGGTGCCGGCGGTCATGCAGACGACCATCACGATCGTGGTGAAGATCGCACGGTCCGGGACGATGCTCGAGGCGACCGAGCAGCCGGAGAACAGGGCGCCGCTGCGGGCGGTGGCCACCAGGCCCGTGCCCTGCAGGATGGCGAGGGCCACCGTGAGGTACCGCGTGTACTGCGTGATCTTCGCGGTGCCGGCCTGGCCCTCCTTCTTCAGGGCTTCCAGGCGCGGGATGACCACGGTCAGCAGCTGGAGAATGATGCTCGCCGTGATGTACGGCATGATCCCCAGCGCGAAGATGGTGATCTGCAGCAGCGCGCCGCCGCTGAACATGTTCACCAGACCGAAGATTCCCTGCTGGCCGGAAGCTTCGTCCACACAGCGCTGAACGGAGGTGTAGTCGACGCCGGGGATCGGGATGTGCGTGCCGACCCGGTAGACGACGATGATCCCGAGCGTGAAGAGCAGCTTCTTGCGCAGGTCGGGCGTCCTGAACGCCCGGGCGAACGCGGTGAGCACGGTGCCTCCTGCGACCCCCGCGCATCTGCGTCAAGGGTGACGGTCTTGAGGGTCCAATAAGGAACAACGACTTACGACAACGACATGAGTAACGGTCGACTGCCGCTCAAGGTGCCCTCTTGAGGGAACCTTGTGAAAAGTGGGCAGTGCTGGTCACCATACCCGCGACACACCTGCCCTAGGAACGACCAACCGGGGATACCCCATTTGTGGGGTATCCCCGGTCGGGATCGATCAAGTCATCGAGACGCCTGAGGTGATCAGATGAGCTCGGTGACGGTACCGCCGGCGGCGGTGATCTTCTCCTTGGCGGAGCCGGAGACGGCGTCGACCGTCACCTGCAGCGCCACGGAGATCTCGCCCTGGCCCAGGACCTTGACGAGGCTGTTCTTGCGCACGGCGCCCTTGGCGACGAGACCCTCGACGGTGACCTCGCCACCCTCCGGGTACAGCGCGGCCAGCTTCTCGAGGTTCACGACCTGGAACTCGGTCTTGAACGGGTTCTTGAAGCCCTTCAGCTTCGGAAGACGCATGTGGAGGGGCATCTGGCCACCCTCGAAGCGCTCCGGAACCTGGTAGCGGGCCTTCGTGCCCTTGGTACCACGACCGGCCGTCTTACCCTTCGACGCCTCACCACGACCCACACGGGTCTTGGCGGTCTTGGCGCCCGGGGCGGGACGGAGGTTGTGGATCTTGAGCGGGTTGTTCTCCGCCATGATCAGTCGACCTCCTCGACCGTCACGAGGTGGCGGACGGTGTGCACCATGCCGCGGAACTCGGGGCGGTCCTCCTTGACGACCACGTCGTTCAGGCGCTTGAGCCCGAGCGAACGCAGGGTGTCACGGTGGTTCTGCTTGCTGCCGATGTACGACTTCGTCTGCGTGATCTTGAGCTGAGCCATTACGCAGCACCAGCCCCGGCACGCGCACGAAGCAGAGCCGCGGGAGCGACGTCCTCGAGGGGCAGACCACGGCGAGCCGCGATCTCCTCGGGACGCTGCAGGCCCTTCAGGGCCTCCACGGTCGCGTGCACGATGTTGATCGCGTTCGACGAGCCGAGCGACTTCGACAGGATGTCGTGCACGCCGGCGCACTCGAGCACGGCACGCACCGGACCGCCGGCGATGACGCCGGTACCGGGGGAAGCAGGCTTGAGCAGGACGACGCCCGCGGCCTTCTCGCCCGTGATCGGGTGCGGGATGGTGCCCTGGATGCGCGGGACCTTGAAGAAGTGCTTCTTGGCCTCCTCAACGCCCTTGGCGATGGCGGCCGGCACCTCCTTGGCCTTGCCGTATCCGACACCCACGGTGCCGTCACCGTCGCCCACCACGACCAGCGCGGTGAAGCTGAAGCGACGACCACCCTTCACAACCTTGGCGACACGGTTGATCGCGACGACGCGCTCAACGTACGCGGTCTTCTCGGCGGCAGCAGCGCCGCCGTCACGGCCCTTCCGGTCCCGCCGCTCGCCGCCACCGGCACCGCCACCGCGGCGCTGGGGTCCAGCCATTGGAATTACCTCTCTCTGTTTCCGCTAGCTACGGAACCGACTCAGAACTTGAGTCCGGCTTCGCGGGCGGCGTCCGCCAGGGCGGCGATGCGCCCGGCGTACTGGTTACCACCACGGTCGAACACGACAGCCTCGACACCGGCGGCCTTGGCGCGCTCGGCGACCAGGGCGCCGACCTGCTTGGCCTGCGAGGACTTGTCGGCCTCACCACCGCGGATCGTGGTGTCCAGGGTCGACGCCGACGCCAGGGTGTGACCCTTGATGTCGTCGATGACCTGAGCCACGATGTGGCGGTTGGAGCGCGTCACGACCAGGCGCGGACGCTCCGCCGTACCCGAGATGTGCTTACGGATCCGGATGTGGCGACGCTTGATCGCGGCACGCTTGTAAGCGTCGCCCTTGAGGATCTTCTGTCCGTATGCCATGGCTTACTTACCCGCCTTTCCGACCTTGCGGCGGATGACTTCGCCCTCGTACTTGACGCCCTTGGCCTTGTACGGGTCGGGCTTGCGCAGCTTGCGGATGTTGGCCGCAACCTCGCCGACCTTCTGCTTGTCGATGCCCTCGACCTGGAAGCGGGTCGGGGTCTCCACCTTGAAGGTGATGCCCTCGGGCGCCTCGACGGTGATCGGGTGGCTGTAACCGAGCGCGAACTCGAGGTTCGAGCCCTTCGCGGTCACGCGGTAACCGACACCACTGATCTCGAGCTTCTTCACGTAACCCTCGGTCACGCCGGTGATCATGTTCGCCACCAGCGTGCGGGACAGGCCGTGCAGGGCCTTGCTCTGACGCTCGTCGTTGGGGCGAGTGACGTTCAGGACGCCGTCCTCAGCCTTGGCGATCTCGATCGGCGCAACGACGGTGTGGGTCAGCGAGCCCTTGGGGCCCTTGACCGAGACCGTCTGGCCGTCGATGGTGACGTCCACTCCGGCGGGAACCGTGATGGGGAGCTTGCCAATGCGCGACATAGCTGTTTCCTCCGTTCCCTTCCGCTACCAGACGTAGGCGAGAACTTCTCCGCCTACGCCCTTCTTGCCGGCCTGCTTGTCGGTGAGGAGACCGTGCGACGTGGAGATGATCGCCACGCCGAGGCCACCGAGCACCTTGGGCAGGGAGGTGGACTTCGCGTAAACCCGGAGACCGGGCTTGGAGATCCGCTTGATGCCCGCGATGGAGCGCTCACGGTTCGGGCCGAACTTGAGCTCGAGGGTGAGGTTCTTGCCGACCTCGGCGTCCTCGACCTTCCAGCCCGTGATGAAGCCCTCCTGCTGGAGGATCTCCGCGATGTGAGACTTGATCTTCGATGCCGGCATCGTCACGGAGTCGTGGTACGCCGAGTTCGCGTTCCGCAGACGCGTCAGCATGTCTGCGATCGGATCAGTCATGGTCATGAATTGGCCTGTGGCCTCTCTCGCCGGGGTTTCCTGGTGCGCCATCCCTCTCCCCGATCCGAGACGGGACGGGTGCGGCGCGGTGGACCTACGGCGTAGTAAGTCGTACGGGCGACCGTCAGGGCGCCCAACCCTCCCAGCCTAAGCCATGGAGGGATGGGCCCCTGACACGCCCATTGCTTACCGAGAGCCTCTGGAACCCCTAAAAAGGGGGTTTACCAGGAGCTCTTGGTCACGCCCGGCAGCTCGCCACGGTGAGCCATCTCACGAAGGCACACACGGCAGAGGCCGAACTTGCGGTACACGGAGTGGGGACGGCCGCAACGCTGGCAGCGGTTGTACGCGCGCACAGCGAACTTGGGCTTACGAGCAGCCTTTGCGATCAGAGCCTTCTTCGCCATCTCGCTCACGCCTCCTTGAAGGGGAAGCCGAGGTGACGAAGGAGCGCGCGGCCCTCAGCGTCGTTGGTCGCCGTGGTGACCACGGTGATGTCCATACCCCGGACACGGTCGATCTTGTCCTGGTCGATCTCGTGGAACATGACCTGCTCCGTGAGACCGAAGGTGTAGTTGCCACGGCCGTCGAACTGCTTGGGGGACAGACCACGGAAGTCGCGGATGCGCGGAAGCGCGAGCGACAGGGTGCGGTCCAGGAACTCCCACATGCGGTCGCCACGAAGCGTGACGTGGGCGCCGATCGGCTGACCCTCACGCAGCTTGAACTGCGCGATGGACTTGCGGGCCTTGGTGACGGCCGGCTTCTGACCGGTGATCGTGGTGAGGTCGCGGATGGCGCCCTCGATCAGCTTGGAGTCGCGGGCGGCGTCGCCCACACCCATGTTGACCACGATCTTCACGAGGCCGGGGATCTGCATGACGTTCTCGTAGGAGAACTCCTCACGCAGCTTGCCCGCGATCTCCTCGCGGTACTTCGTCTTCAGACGCGGAGTGGTGGTGGTAGCCATCAGATGTCCTCACCCGTCCGCTTGGCAACGCGGATCTTGTTGCCCTCGTCGTCGAAGCGGTAACCGACGCGCGTGACGACCTTGTTGCCGTCCTTCTCCACGACCAGCTGAACGTTGGACACGTGGAT
Organism: Streptomyces sp. NPDC001027; assembly: GCF_040299045.1. NCBI lineage: Bacteria > Bacillati > Actinomycetota > Actinomycetes > Kitasatosporales > Streptomycetaceae > Streptomyces > Streptomyces sp. NPDC001027. The sequence goes on along the minus strand of NZ_JBEPBI010000001.1, from coordinate 139,793 downwards.
CGGGGCCTCGGTGGTCACGATGCCGCCGGCCTGCGAGCCCTTGGCGGTCGGACCGGCCTTCGTGTGCTTCTTGACCCGGTTGACACCCTCGACCAGGACGCGGTCCTCGCGGGGGAAGGCCGCGATGACCTTGCCCTGCTTGCCCTTGTCCTTACCGGTGATGACCTGGACCAGGTCGCCCTTCTTGATCTTCATGCTTACAGCACCTCCGGAGCCAGCGAGATGATCTTCATGAACTTCTTCTCGCGCAGCTCGCGCCCGACCGGGCCGAAGATGCGGGTGCCGCGAGGGTCGCCGTCGTTCTTCAGAATGACGGCGGCGTTCTCGTCGAAGCGGATGTACGAGCCGTCCGGACGGCGGCGCTCCTTGACGGTGCGAACGATGACCGCCTTGACGACGTCACCCTTCTTCACGTTGCCACCGGGGATCGCGTCCTTGACGGTGGCGACGATGACGTCACCGATGCCCGCGTAGCGGCGACCGGAGCCACCGAGCACACGGATGCAAAGGATCTCCTTCGCACCAGTGTTGTCGGCGACACGCAGTCGCGACTCCTGCTGGATCACGTCTATCTCCTGTTTGTCTGCCGGTTCCCGGCAGGGGCCGCCTCGTCATGAGGTGAGCCCCTGCCGAGCCTGGCGGAACTGTCCTGCGGGGCCCCTATGTGATTAGGGCCGCAGGAGAATTACTTGGCCTTCTCGAGGATCTCGACGACGCGCCAGCGCTTCGTCGCGGACAGCGGCCGGGTCTCCGCGAGGAGGACACGGTCGCCGACGCCCGCGGCGTTCTGCTCGTCGTGAGCCTTGAGCTTGTTCGTACGGCGGATGACCTTGCCGTACAGCGCGTGCTTCACACGGTCCTCGACGGCGACGACGACGGTCTTGTCCATCTTGTCGCTGACGACCAGACCCTCACGGGTCTTCCGGAAGCCACGGGCCTCGGTGTTCTCAGTCACGTTGCTCTCGCTCATCAGGCGCTCTCCACCGTCTCGATGCCCAGCTCGCGCTCACGCATCAGGGTGTAGATCCGCGCGATGTCCTTACGGACGGCCTTGAGCCGACCGTGGTTCTCGAGCTGACCCGTCGCCGCCTGGAAGCGGAGGTTGAACAGCTCTTCCTTGGCTTCGCGGAGCTTCGCCAGAAGCTCCTCGTCACCCAGTTCGCGCAGCTCGGACGCCTTGGTACCGGCCGACATCACGCTTCACCTGCCTCGCGCTTGACGATCCGGCACTTCATCGGCAGCTTGTGGGCTGCGCGAGTGAGGGCCTCACGGGCGATCTTCTCGTTGGGGTAGGACAGCTCGAACATGACCCGTCCCGGGTGCACGTTCGCGATCCACCACTCGGGAGAACCCTTACCGGAACCCATGCGGGTCTCGGCGGGCTTCTTCGTGAGCGGGCGGTCCGGGTAGATGTTGATCCAGACCTTGCCGCCACGCTTGATGTGGCGGGTCATCGCGATACGGGCCGCCTCGATCTGGCGGTTGGTCACGTACGCCGGCGTGAGGGCCTGAATGCCGTACTCGCCGAACGAGACCGTCGTACCGCCCTTGGCCTGACCACGGCGCTTCGGGTGGTGCTGCTTGCGGTGCTTGACCCTACGGGGGATCAGCATGTCGGTCAGGCCTCCGTTCCGGTGCTCTCAGCCGGAGCGGCAGCCGCCGGAGCCTCGGCCTTGGGGGCCTCGGCAGCGGGAGCCTGCTGCGGCTTACGACCGCGACCGCCACGCTCGCCACCGCGGCCACCACGGCCGGCCGGGCGGTCGGCGCCGCCACGAGCCGGACGGTTGCCGGCGCGGGCGGCGGCGTTCTCGGCGCGGACCTCGGCGATGTTCTTGACGTCGCCCTTGTAGATCCAGACCTTCACGCCGATGCGGCCGAAGGTCGTCTTGGCCTCGAAGAAGCCGTAGTCCACGTTCGCGCGGAGGGTGTGCAGGGGCACGCGGCCCTCGCGGTAGAACTCCGAGCGGGACATCTCGGCGCCGCCGAGGCGGCCACCGCACTGGATCTTGATGCCCTTGGCGCCGGCCTTCATGGCGGACTGCATGCTCTTACGCATGGCCCGACGGAAGGAGACGCGGGAGGAGAGCTGCTCGGCGACGGCCTGAGCCACCAGCTGAGCGTCGACCTCGGGGTTCTTGACCTCGAGGATGTTCAGCTGGACCTGCTTCTTGGTCAGCTTCTCCAGGTCGCCGCGGATACGGTCGGCCTCGGCGCCGCGGCGGCCGATGACGATGCCCGGACGCGCGGTGTGGATGTCGACGCGGACGCGGTCACGGGTGCGCTCGATCTCCACCTTCGAGATGCCTGCGCGCTCCATGCCGGACGTCATCATCCGACGGATGGCGACGTCCTCGCCGACGTAATCCTTGTACGACTTGTCGGCGTACCAACGGGACTTGAAGTCCGTGGTGATGCCGAGCCGGAACCCATGCGGGTTAACCTTCTGGCCCATTACCGGGTCCCTTCCTTGCTGCTGACGACCACGGTGATGTGGCTGGTCCGCTTGCGGATCCGGTAGGCGCGGCCCTGGGCGCGCGGACGGAACCGCTTCAGGGTCGGGCCCTCGTCGACGTAGGCCTCGGAGATGAAGAGGCTGTCGGCGTCAGTGTGGTCGTAGTTGTGCGCGGCGTTGGCGATGGCGCTGTCCAGCACCTTGCCGACCGGCACGCTCGCGGCCTGCGGGGCGAAACGCAGGACCGCCTGAGCCTCCGTGGCGTCCATGCCACGGATAAGGTCCACCACCCGGCGGGCCTTCATGGGCGTGACGCGGATGTACCGCGCCTGGGCCCTGGCTTCCATGGTTGTCCTTCCAGTGTCTGTCATGGTCATTCCACCCCGCTGTTAGCGGCGCTTCGACTTCCGGTCGTCCTTGACGTGACCCCGGAAGGTGCGCGTCGGCGAGAACTCGCCGAGCTTGTGGCCGACCATCGACTCGGTGACAAACACCGGAATGTGGGTCTTGCCGTTGTGCACCGCGATCGTGTGACCCAGCATGCTGGGGATGATCATCGAGCGACGGGACCAGGTCTTGATGACGTTCTTGGAACCGGCTTCGTTCTGGGCGTCCACCTTCTTCACGAGGTGTCCGTCGACGAAGGGCCCCTTCTTGAGACTGCGCGGCATCTAAACCCGCTCCTAGCGCTTCTTGTTCGTCTTGCGGCGGCGGACGATGTACTTGTTCGAAGCCTTCTTCGGCGAACGAGTACGACCTTCCTTCTGACCCCAGGGGCTGACCGGGTGGCGACCACCGGAGGTCTTGCCCTCACCACCACCGTGGGGGTGGTCAACCGGGTTCATCGCCACACCGCGGACGGTCGGGCGGACGCCCAGCCAGCGCTTACGGCCGGCCTTGCCCCAGTTGATGTTGCTCTGCTCGGCGTTGCCGACCTCGCCGACCGTGGCGCGGCAGCGCTGGTCGACCAGGCGGATCTCACCGGACGGCATGCGGAGGTGGGCCATCGAGCCCTCCTTCGCGAGCAGCTGCACGGAGGCGCCGGCGGAGCGGGCGAACTTGGCGCCGCCACCCGGACGGAGCTCGATCGCGTGAAGCGTCGTACCGACCGGGATGTTGCGGATCGCCAGGTTGTTGCCCGGCTTGATGTCGGCCCCGGGACCGTTCTCGACGCGGTCACCCTGCTGCAGGTTGCGCGGGGCGAGGATGTAGCGCTTCTCGCCGTCGGCGTAGTGCAGCAGCGCGATGCGCGCGGTGCGGTTGGGGTCGTACTCGATGTGCGCGACCTTCGCCGGCACGCCGTCCTTGTCGTGACGACGGAAGTCGATCACTCGGTAGGCGCGCTTGTGTCCGCCACCCTGGTGGCGAACGGTCACACGACCGGCGTTGTTACGGCCGCCCTTGCTGTGCAGCGGGCGGACCAGCGACTTCTCCGGCGTGGACCGCGTGACCTCGACGAAGTCGGCGACGCTGGAGCCACGACGGCCCGGCGTAGTCGGCTTGTACTTGCGGATTCCCATTATTCAGTCCTCGTCCGATATCGGACGATCCGGACCGCCATCAGGCGGTCGGACCGCCGAAGATGTCGATACGGTCGCCCTCGGCAAGGGTCACGATCGCGCGCTTCGTGCCGGCACGCTGACCGAAACCGGTCTTGGTGCGCTTGCGCTTGCCGATGCGGTTGATCGTGTTGACCCCGGTGACCTTGACCGAGAAGACCGCCTGGACGGCCTGCTTGATCTGGGTCTTGTTGGCGTTGGGGTCGACGATGAACGTGTACTTGTTCTCGTCGAGGAGCGCGTAGCTCTTCTCCGACACGACCGGCTTCAGCAGGACGTCACGGGGGTCCGTGTACGCCTTGCTGGGCGCGGTGACGACGGTGTTCTTGCCCTCGGCCTCGTGGCGCTTCGCCTTGGCGACGCGCGCGGCCTTGGCGGCCTTGGCCGCCTTGGAGGCGATGCTCGGGTGACGCGTAGCCATCAGGCGTCACTCCCTTCGGTGTCGTTGGCCTTGTTCGGGCCGGACACGAAGGACTCCAGAGCGGCCTGGGTGAAGACCACGTCGTCCGAGACGATCACGTCGTACGTGTTCAGCTGGCCCGGCTCCAGGATGTGCACCTGGGGCAGGTTGCGGGCGGACAGCCACGCGGCCTCGTCGGCGCGGTCGACGACCAGGAGCAGGTTCTTGCGCTCCGAGATCTTGCCGAACAGCGTGCGAGCGGCCTTCGTGGAGGGGGTCTCGCCCTCGATCACGCCGGTGACGACGTGAATGCGGTTGTGGCGGGCCCGGTCGGTGAGGGCGTGACGCAGAGCGGCAGCCTTCATCTTCTTCGGGGTCCGCTGCGAGTAGTCACGCGGCTGCGGGCCGTGGACGACGCCACCGCCGGCGAACTGCGGGGCGCGGGTCGAGCCCTGACGGGCGCGGCCGGTGCCCTTCTGGCGGTAAGGCTTCTTACCGCCACCGCGAACCTCGCCGCGGGTCTTGGTCTTGTGCGTGCCCTGACGGGCAGCCGCGTTCTGCGCGACGACGACCTGGTGGATCAGCGGGATGCTGACCTTCTCCACGCCGAAGATCTCCGCGGGGAGCTCGACGCTACCGGTCTTCTCGCCGGCAGGCGAAAGGATGTCAACAGTGCTCATCGGTTACCTCAGGCCCCCTTGGCCGCGGTGCGGACCAGGACGAGGCCGCCGTTCGGACCGGGGACGGCGCCCTTGATGAGCAGCAGACCCTTCTCCGCGTCAACGGCGTGGACGGTCAGGTTCTGGGTGGTGACACGCTCGTTGCCCATGCGACCCGCCATGCGGAGGCCCTTGAACACGCGGCCCGGGGTGGCGCAGCCACCGATGGAACCGGGCGAGCGGTGCTTGCGCTGGGTGCCGTGTCCGGCGCCGAGGCCCTTGAAGTTGTGACGCTTCATGACACCGGCGAAGCCCTTGCCCTTGCTCTTGCCGGTCACGTCGACCTTCACGCCGGCCTCGAACACCTCAGCGGTGATCTCCTGGCCCAGCGTGTACTCGGAGGCGTCCGCGGTGCGGATCTCGACGAGGTGGCGACGGGGAGTGACGTCGGCCTTGGCGAAGTGGCCCTTGAGGGGCTTGTTCACCTTGCGCGGGTCGATCTCGCCGAAGGCGATCTGGACGGACTCGTAGCCGTCGCTGTCGTTCGTACGGACCTGGGTCACGACGTTGGGGCTGGCCTTGACGACGGTGACGGGAACAACGCGGTTGTTCTCGTCCCACACCTGCGTCATGCCGAGCTTCTCGCCCAGGATGCCCTTGATCTGCTTGGTCATATCTCAGATCACCGGCCTCAGAGCTTGATCTCGATGTCGACACCGGCCGGGAGGTCGAGTCGCATCAGAGAGTCAACGGTCTTGGGGGTCGGGTCGAGAATGTCGATCAGGCGCTTGTGCGTGCGCATCTCGAAGTGCTCGCGCGAGTCCTTGTACTTGTGCGGCGACTTGATGACGCAGTACACGTTCTTCTCAGTGGGCAGCGGCACCGGGCCCGCGACCGACGCACCAGTGCGGGTCACCGTCTCGACGATCTTCTTCGCCGAGGAGTCGATGACCTCGTGGTCGTAGGCCTTGAGCCGGATGCGGATCTTCTGTCCCGCCATGGCTACTCAGTAGTCCTGTCTCTTTGTCCGCTCCGGAACCCGATGTTCCATTTCACCTTCTCCTCCGACCCACGCGGTCGGGCGTGTCGCTCTCCCGCTGACACAGATGCCCCTTGTTCGAACATCCCTGCGGAATGCACACGGCCCTACCGGAACCGCAAGCCGGGGGCGGAAGGCCCACCGGGCGCCTGGCCGGTGCCGCACTGCACTTCCCGAAAGATTCCCGTACGTCCGCCCCAGCGCTGCCATCAGGCAGTTAGGGCGACGAGTACTGTGGGACTCGCTTCCGGTCCTCCCGGCGGGAGGCGCACAGCATCAACACTCGACCGAGCAACTCCGACAGTCTGCCATATGGGGCACGCCCTCCGCCAATCGGGCCGGAGACAATACCCCGGACGTGACGCAGGTCAAACGCAGGGTGTGGAGAGTGTGTGCGAGCCGGGTGCCCGCGCGCCCCGGAGCGACCTCCGGTGACAGGTCCTCGCCATAATCGACGGCATGTTTGAGTACGGGGGCAAGGCGAGCGGTCCGCCCGGGAACGGGGTTCCCAGGTCACGTCTCGAGGACTACGCGGAGATGACGGCCCCGCCGCGGGAGCCGTCCGAGGGACGAGCGGCGCCGCCCGCGCCGGAACCTGTGGCCGCACCGGAACCTGTGGCCGCACCGGCGGCCGCGGACGACCCGGAGGCCGAGGCCCGGCGGCGGTGGTTCGCCGATCTTCTGGAGGAGTTCCGCCGGACGGCCGTCCTGGTCCCCCTGGGCGACGGCCCCGGCCCCGACAGCGAACGGGGCCTGCTCACCGCCGACCTGGGCGGCGTCCGGTTCATCCTGGCCTTCTCCGACGAACAGGCGCTGTCCCGGTACGCCCTGGCGCGGGGCGAGTACCACCGCGAGTGGGCCTACCAGACGATCCTCGGCTCCCGACTGCTGGACGTGGCCGTGCCTGCGGCAGGGATGCCGTGCGGGGTGGCGCTGGACTGCGCGGACGGCCCGGACGGCGCGGTGTTCCCGCCTGTCTCCGGCGTCGTACCGGACGAGGTGGCCGTGGATCGTGAGCAGGGGGTGCCCGGTGAGCGGCGGTGAGGAGCAACTGATCGGCGGCGGCGTGCCGGCGAACGGCGCGTGGGTGCCCGTGAACGGCGGCCCGCCGATGAGCGGGGCCGGCGAGCCGGACCTCAAGGCCGTCGGTCTGGAGCTGATCGCCAGGGGTCTGACCGAGGCGCTGGGCGAGCTCAAGGAACTCGGCATGGTCGGCATGGCCGGTGCGGGGCGGGGCTTCGGCGATCTGTCCCTCTCGGGGCTGGACCTCGGGCACGACGGGCTGACCGAGACCTTCCGCTCGTTCTGCGAGCGCTGGGAATGGGGGGTGCGTTCCCTGATCAACGAGGGCAACGGGTTCGCCGTCAAGACCGGCCTCGCGGCCGGCACCCTCCACGAGACCGAGGAATACGTCGGCGGCACGTTCAAGGTGGTCACCAACTCCCTCATCGGCAATCCGTACGCCTCCGAGGACGAGGTGACCCGGATGGGCTGGGGCGACATCGCCACCTCCGGCGTCTTCAGCGGGGAGGTCGACTACAGCCAGGAGTCCTTCGACCGGGCGGGCGAGAACATCAAGCAGGGCTGGAAGGACGCCGGCCGCGATGTGATGACGTCGAAGACCGTCGGTCCTCTCGGGCTCAACCCCGAGAACCTGCACGACACGTTCGGGGTCTCGGACGCCGAGTACGACAAGATGCTGGACGACACCTTCGGCCCCTCGCCCGAGGAACGCGCGCAGGCGGCCCAGGCCGCGCAGCAGCAGGGCGGGGCGGGCTGATGGGGATCGTCGACGACATCAAGGGCGGTCTGAACAGCGGCCTGGAGTACGGCGAGAATCTCGTCGACGAGGGCAAGAAGAAGCTCGGCGAGGGCATCGACTACGTCACCGACAAGGCCGGCGACGGGCTCGACCGCATAGGCCTGCACGACGCCGCCGACGCGGTGGAGGACTTCGGCGACGAACTCGCCTCCGACCTCGGCGCCACCCCCGGGGAGCAACAGCTCGGCCAGACCGAGCAGGCGAACGAACTCGTCCACGGCAACCCCGCGAAGATCCGGGCGAGCGCCAAGCACCTCAAGGACTTCCAGGCCGCGTTCGACAAGGTCGGCGTCGGCATGAAGAAGGTCGACTCGGCCGGCTGGAAGGGCGTGGGCGGCGACACCTTCCGCGAGAAGTTCGGCGTGCATCCCATGAAGTGGCTGCACGCGGCCGACGCCTGCGAGGCGGCCGGCGTGGCGCTGGACGCCTACGCGGACACCGTCGAGTGGGCCCAGCGGCAGGCCCAGGAGGCCGTCGAGCAGTACAAGAAGGGCAAGAAGGCCTCCGTGGACGCCGTGGAGGCGTACAACAAGAAGGTCGACGCCTACAACGCCAAGATCAAGGCCGACCAGGATCCGGGACCGCAGCCCGAGCCGTTCCACGATCCGGGAATCGACGCGATGCGGGCGGCGCGGGCCAGACTCGCCCAGGCCCGCAAGCAGCGCAATCTCATCGCCGGCGAGGCGCAGACCCAGGTCCAGGCGGCGCTCGCCCACGCCCCCGCCGAACCACCGCCGCTGGACCGGCTCGGCAACGACCTGATCGACGGATATCAGGCCTACAACACGGAGCTCACGCATGTCGTCGGCGGAGCCCTCAAGGGCACGGCGGGGCTGCTGAACTTCGTGCGCGGGCTCAACCCCACGGACCCGTACAACCTCACGCATCCGGCCGAATACATCCAGAACGTCAACATGACACTGGCCGGCCTCGTCTCCACCGCCGCCCATCCCGAACGCGTCGTCCAGGCGACGGTGGACGGTTTCAAGAAAGACCCTTCCGAGTTCACCGGCAGACTCCTGCCCGAACTGCTCGGAACAAAAGGCGCGGGACTGGCGCGGACCGGAGTCCGCCTGGGGCTGAAGGAAGGGCTGGAGGCCGGCGCCTCGAACCTGGCGTCCAAGGGAATGCGGGTCGGCGAGGACCTGACACCGACCGGTCGCGCGCTCCACGCGGACGCGGTGGACCCGGCCGCGGCGCAGAAATTCCTTGACGAGAGCTATCCGGGAATAGGCGACCTCGAGGGCGGGACGCCGGGGAGCGGCTTTCGGCACTCCCCGCACGTCACGGACGACGTCTGGGACGGCCTCACCGACGCACAGCGCCACGAGGTGGGCGCCGCCGAGCTGGCGGACGGCGCGGTGTCGTTCAAGGATCCGGACGCGGCGATCTCCTACGGCCGGGACCAGTGGAATCACTATGTGGAGAACCTTCCGGAGTCGGCGAAGGACGCCCTGCGGGACTACAGCAAGGAGCCGCCCTTCCCGGGCGCGCCCGGCTCAGCCACCTACCAGGAGATGAACGGTTTTCTGCGTGGCAATGCCGACTTCGGCACCCCGGAGGTACTGCGCAACATCGGCGAGGTCGACCGGGCGCTCGCGGGCAGTCCGATTCCGGAGGATGTCATGGTGGTACGAGGCACCGGAATCAGCCACATAGATTTCGACGGGGTCGAGGACCTCGTCGGCCGGAAAATAACCGATCAGGGATACACGTCGAGTTCGCTCGGAAACCATCCGGTGCCCAGTTTCGAGGGAAAGGACGCGATTCTGCGTTTGCGTGTTCCCGAAGGCACACACGGTGCTTGGATCGAGAAGGTCAGCGATTTCGGGGTGACCGAACGGGAGTTGTTGCTCGGTCGGGGGATGAGTTACAAAATCACCCGGGCTTTCAAGGACGAAAACGGTCAGTATCAGATCTACGGCGAAGTACTGCCGGGTAGTTAGGAACGGACGCTGATGGAACCGCAACCGAAGAAGAACCCCCGCTTCGAGGCCGACATGGCGTTCGTGGTGACGGGCGGGCCGCCGCGTTACGCCCGCCACACGGGCAAGCCGGTCCGGTATCTGGCCGTGGCCGACACCGAGAACCGGGTGATCGGTTATGTGTGGGCCAACGACGAGGACGCGGCCGGGGGCGTCCGGATCCGCAGCGACGCGAGCCCCGCGGCGCACAACGAGTTCGGGGTGTGGGGAAGGCGGTTGCGCGACGCCAAGCGGCGGGGAATTCCGCCCACCCAGGCCCTCGCCGAGATGATCCGGGACTCGCCCTTCAGTCCCCGCAGCCATGTCGTTCCCGACTCCCTCGCCGAGGCGCCGAGCATCATCGTCGTCGACGATCTCGCCGGGAAGGAATGGCGCCAGGACCGGGTCAAGAACGGAGCGACGGGCTCGATGGTCGGCCTGGCCGTCGGGGACGCGCTGGGTTACCCGACCGAGTTCCTCACGCTGGAGCAGATGGCCTCCCGGTACGGCGCCTGGCGGGACCTGGAACTGTCCTTCACCGACGGTGTGGCGCTGGTGACCGACGACACCCAGATGGCGCTGGCCGTCGGGGACGCGCTGGTGGACGTCACCCGGGACGCCGACGCGGTCTTCTCCGCCGAGACGCTGGAACCGGCCCTGCGGGCCCACTTCGTGCGGTGGCTGCGCTCCCCCGACAACAACCGCGCGCCGGGACAGACATGCCTGAACGCCTGTGCCGCGCTCGAAGGCGGCGGGCCGTGGCAGGCGGCGAGCGTGCTGGGGTCCAAGGGGTGCGGTGCCAACATGCGGGTCGCTCCGGTGGGTCTGGTCCCGGGCCTGAGCGCCGAACAGCGAGCCGGAGCAGCCCAGTTGCAGGCCGCGCTGACGCACGGCCATCCCACCGCGCTCGCCGCGAGCGACCTGACGGCCCATGCCGTCTGGCTCCTCACCCACAACTGCGCTCCGGTGGAACTCCTCCACTGGCTGCGCCACTACGCCCTGAAGTCGCGGACGACCTACCACGCCGCGTGGCTCGGGGACCTGGCCCAGCGAGCGGGGGCGGCCGACCCCGCGGCGTACATCGCCCACGGCTGGGACGAGTGCCTGCGCGCCCTGGACACCCTCGAGGCGGCGCTGCGCGCCCCGGATCCGGAGCGGGACCCGTGCGCGGCGGTCGGCGCGGGCTGGATCGCCGAGGAAGCGCTCGCGGCGGGCCTGTACTGCTTCCTTCTCTTTCCCGAGGAACCGGTGACCGCGCTGCGCCGGGCGGCATGGTCGTCGGGCGACTCGGACTCGATCGCGGCGCTGTCGGGGGCGTTCGCCGGGGCTTCGGTGGGCGCGGCGGCCTGGCCTGCCTGGTCCCGCGGCGTGGAGCACCGTGAGCGGATCCGCATGATGGTCTATCCCTGGGACACGGGCGTGGCCTCGCGCGGCTCGCGTGATTCCGGTGGCTCTCGTGGCGGCCGTGGCCATGGCTGAGGTTCCGCAGCCGGCACAAAGGGCGACGGACTGGCTCCGGCACACCTACGGCGGTCTCGTCGAGCCGGCCACGCCACAGCCCGTGCACGAGACGGAATACGCCTGGATGCTGGCCTGCCGGACGGTGCCCCAACCGGGATATCCGCGGACGCCCATGCTGGCGGCCTCGCTCGTGGTCCCCAAGGACGGCACGGCGCCCTTCCACCCGGCCCCCGCCGACCCGCTCGCCGATCTCACCCCACCCGCCTCCCTGTCGGAAGCGGTCGCCCGGGTCCAGGGCCAGCCGCGCCGCATCAACGCCCGCGGCTGCACCGTCGCCCTTCACACTGCCATCTCGGGCGCCCCTTCCACGCCCCTCCCCTGGCGCCCCTCCGACGAGGCCCCAGGCTGGGTGGCCCGCCTGACGCGGCGCTACTTCGCCGACTTCGCCCACACCCCCGCCGACACCTGGGACGACGTGATCAACGCGATTTCGGAACCCGGCCCGGACACCAGGGGCGTGATCTGGGTGCGCCGGGAGATCGGCGGACAGGAGGCCACGGGCAACCTCCTCTACGCCCACAACAACATGGGCAGGGTGGTGTTCCTCGACAGCCTGACCTCGTCCCTGGGCCGCCTGGACACGTCCCACGTCCGCGGACTGACTCTGCTTCGAGCCGTGCCTGCGCCCGCCCCGCCCCTGCCACCGATCAGGCCGGCAGGGGCACGGCTCGGCTCATGACGTCGACCCGGGTACCGCTACTCACGTGGAACGTCCCGGGTGAATGAGTAGGCGCCCCGATACCGCCGTTCCACCGCCGCCGGTGGAATGGCACCCATGACGACGCAGACCGCAGCCGCCCAGCTCCCCGAGCCGCACAAGACGTGGTGGAGAGCCCCCTTCGCGGCTTCCGTGTTCGGGCTTCCAATTCTCGCGACGGAGTACGCCGTCACCCGGGCCCACGAGGGCCTGGGCCAGTACGGCGGCATGATCTACACGGCCATGGGCCTGTACGCCCTCGCCTGGGCGCTGCCGCACCGTCTCTCGCTCCGGATGCCCCGCATCCTGGCGGCGGGCGCGGCGCTGCTGATCACGCTCTTTCCGGTGGGACTGCTGGTGCTACTGGCCGCGATGGTCTCCGCCTGACGCGTACGTCACGAACTCACCTTCTGGGCAATTCCGTTGCGCCGGGCCGGCGCTCCTCGTGACCCAGCCGGCCGCCGACACCGCCGTCCCCTCACGGACGGTGCCCCCGGTCGGCACTTTCGCGCCCGCGGGCTTCCGCGTCGACATCAAAAGCCCCACCGCGCGCCTCCCCGAGGGGGCGGTCCGTATCGCCGCCGCGTTGCGCGAGCTGGAGGCCCACGACTGTCCCCGCCGCGAACGCACCCGCATCCCCGGCACCCGGCCACATGGGGCCGCACCCCCGGAGCCCGTCATGCGAGAGGGCCCGTACGACCGGAGTCGTACGGGCCCTCTCAGGTTGCTCAGCTCAGGCTGGAGCTACCAGGTCGATCAACAGGACTTACTTGTTGATCTTGGTGACCTGGCCGGCGCCGACCGTCCGGCCACCCTCACGGATGGCGAACTTCAGGCCCTCTTCCATGGCGACGGGCTGGATGAGCTCCACCTTCATCTCGGTGTTGTCACCCGGCATGACCATCTCGGTGCCCTCGGGGAGGGTCACGACGCCGGTCACGTCCGTCGTACGGAAGTAGAACTGCGGACGGTAGTTGTTGAAGAAGGGGGTGTGACGACCACCCTCGTCCTTCGACAGGATGTAGGCCTGGGCCTCGAACTCGGTGTGCGGCGTGACCGAACCCGGCTTGATGATGACCTGGCCGCGCTCGACGTCCTCGCGCTTGATGCCACGAAGCAGCAGACCGACGTTCTCACCGGCCTGGCCCTCGTCGAGCAGCTTGCGGAACATCTCGATGCCGGTGACCGTGGTGGTGGTCTTCTCGGTCTTGATGCCGATGATGTCGACGGTCTCGTTGACCTTCAGGACACCACGCTCGATACGGCCGGTGACGACCGTACCGCGGCCGGTGATCGTGAAGACGTCCTCGACGGGCATGAGGAACGGCTTGTCGACGTCACGCTCGGGGGTCGGGATCGACTCGTCGACCGCGGCCATGAGCTCCAGGACGGTCTTGGCCCACTCCGGGTCGCCCTCGAGGGCCTTGAGCGCCGAGACCTTGACGACCGGCAGGTCGTCGCCCGGGAACTCGTACTCGGAGAGGAGCTCACGGACCTCGAGCTCGACGAGCTCCAGGATCTCCTCGTCGTCCACCATGTCGGCCTTGTTCAGGGCGACGACGATGTACGGAACGCCGACCTGGCGGGCCAGGAGCACGTGCTCCTTGGTCTGCGGCATCGGGCCGTCGGTGGCGGCGACGACGAGGATGGCGCCGTCCATCTGCGCCGCACCCGTGATCATGTTCTTGATGTAGTCCGCGTGACCGGGGCAGTCGACGTGGGCGTAGTGACGCGTCTCGGTCTGGTACTCGACGTGCGCGATGGAGATGGTGATACCGCGCTGGCGCTCCTCAGGAGCCTTGTCGATCTGGTCGAAGGCCGAGGCCTCGTTCAGGTCCGGGTACGCGTCGTGCAGCACCTTGGTAATGGCGGCCGTGAGGGTCGTCTTACCGTGGTCGATGTGACCGATGGTGCCGATGTTGACGTGCGGCTTAGTCCGCTCGAACTTCGCCTTCGCCACTGGGGTCCTCCTGGGAGTGGTTCTGGAACGCCTTGCTTCATCGGCGCCAGGTGATCTTTGCTGTCAAATCCCGGGGCCGGGGCAAACACCCACGATCCTTGACGAATGCGGGTGGTTGCCCCAGAGGCTCCGGAGTCAAGCCTAAAGCGTGTGAACGCGGTGCGTTACTCGCCCTTGGCCTTCGCGATGATCTCCTCGGCGACGTTCCGGGGAACCTCGGCGTAGGAGTCGAACTGCATCGAGTAGCTCGCGCGACCCGACGTCTTGCTGCGGAGGTCGCCGACGTAGCCGAACATCTCCGACAGGGGCACCAGGCCCTTGACGACACGGGCGCCGGCCCGCTCCTCCATGGCCTGGATCTGACCACGGCGGGAGTTGATGTCGCCGATGACCTCGCCCATGTAGTCCTCGGGCGTGGTGACCTCGACGGCCATCATCGGCTCGAGCAGCACGGGGCTGGCCTTGCGCGCGGCCTCCTTGAAGGCCTGCGAACCGGCGATCTTGAAGGCGAGCTCGGAGGAGTCCACCTCGTGGTAGCCGCCGTCGAGCAGGGTGACGCGCACGCCGGTCATCTCGTAACCGGCGAGGATGCCGAACTGCATGGCCTCCTGCGCACCGGCGTCGACCGAAGGGATGTACTCCTTCGGGATACGACCACCGGTCACCTTGTTCACGAACTCGTACGAGGCGTCGCCGCCCTCGATCGGCTCGATCGCGATCTGCACCTTGGCGAACTGGCCGGTGCCGCCGGTCTGCTTCTTGTGCGTGTAGTCGACCCGGTCGACCGCCTTGCGGATGGTCTCGCGGTAGGCGACCTGCGGCTTGCCGACGTTGGCCTCGACCTTGAACTCACGGCGCATACGGTCGACCAGCACCTCGAGGTGCAGTTCGCCCATGCCGCCGATGATGGTCTGGCCGGTCTCCTCGTCCGAGTGGACCTGGAACGACGGGTCCTCCTCGGCCAGGCGCTGGATCGCGATGCCCAGCTTCTCCTGGTCGCCCTTCGACTTGGGCTCGATGGCGACCTGGATGACCGGAGCCGGGAAGTCCATGGACTCCAGGATCACCGGCTGCTTGTCGTCGCACAGCGTCTCACCGGTCGTGGTCTGCTTCAGACCCATGACGGCGATGATGTCGCCGGCGCCGACCGACGCGATCTCCTCACGCTTGTTCGCGTGCATGCGGTAGATCTTGCCGATGCGCTCCTTCTTGCCCTTGACGGAGTTCAGCACGGCAGTGCCGGACTCCAGGCGGCCCGAGTAGACCCGGACGAAGGTGAGCTTGCCGAGGTGCGGGTCACTCATGATCTTGAACGCCAGCGCCGACAGCGGCTCGTCGTCGGACGGCTTGCGCTTGACGACCTCCTCCGGGTCGTTCACGGCGTGGCCCTCGATGGCCTCGACGTCGAGCGGGGAGGGGAGGTAGCGCACGACCGCGTCGAGCAGGGGCTGAACGCCCTTGTTCTTGAACGCGGTGCCGCAGAACACCGGGGTGACGGTGGTGTCCTTGGACTTGCCGGACGCGATGGTGATGCGACGGATCGCGGCGTACAGCTGCTCCACGGAAGGCTCCTGGCCCTCCAGGTACAGCTCCATGATCTCGTCGTCGTTCTCGGCGACGGTCTCGACGAGCTTGCCGCGGTACTCCTCGGCAGCCTCGGTGTGGGTGGACGGGATGTCGACGACGTCGTACATCTCGCCCTTCTCCGCCTCGGCGGACCACACGAAGGCCTTCATCGTGACCAGGTCGACGACGCCCTTGAAGTCGGCCTCGGCGCCGATCGGGAGCTGCATGACGATCGGCTGCGCGCCGAGGCGGCTGCTGATCATGTCGACGCAGCGGTGGAACTCGGCGCCGGTCCGGTCGAGCTTGTTGACGAAGCAGATGCGCGGGACGCCGTAACGGTCCGCCTGACGCCACACGGTCTCGGACTGGGGCTCGACGCCGGCAACGCCGTCGAACACCGTCACAGCGCCGTCGAGCACCCGCAGCGAACGCTCCACCTCGACGGTGAAGTCGACGTGACCCGGGGTGTCGATGATGTTGATGGTGTGGTCGACGTCGGCAAGCGGCCAGTGACAGGTGGTGGCAGCAGAGGTGATCGTGATGCCACGCTCCTGCTCCTGCTCCATCCAGTCCATGGTCGCGGCGCCGTCGTGGACCTCGCCGATCTTGTAGGAGACGCCGGTGTAGAACAGGATCCGCTCGGTGGTGGTCGTCTTGCCCGCGTCGATATGGGCCATGATCCCGATGTTGCGGACCTTGGCCAGGTCAAGTGAAGTGGTAGCCATAAGGCTTTCGTCTTCTCTCGGTCTCGATGTGGGTAGCGACTACCAGCGGTAGTGCGCGAAGGCCTTGTTGGACTCGGCCATCTTGTGGGTGTCCTCGCGCTTCTTCACAGCGGCGCCGAGGCCGTTGGACGCGTCGAGAAGCTCGTTGAGCAGGCGCTCGGTCATGGTCTTCTCGCGACGGGCGCGGGAGTAGCCGACGAGCCAGCGCAGCGCCAGGGTGCTCGCGCGGCCGGGCTTGACCTCGACCGGAACCTGGTAGGTCGCGCCACCGACACGGCGGGACTTGACCTCGATGGTCGGCTTGATGTTCTCGAGAGCGCGCTTCAGCGTGATGACCGGGTCGTTGCCGGTCTTCTCGCGCAGGCCCTCCATGGCGCCGTAGACGATGCGCTCGGCGGTGGAGCGCTTGCCGTTCAGCAGCACCTTGTTGATGAGCGACGTGACAAGAGGAGAACCGTAGACCGGGTCGATGATGACCGGGCGCTTCGGGGCAGGGCCCTTACGAGGCATTTCTTACTTCTCCTTCTTGGCGCCGTAGCGGCTGCGGGCCTGCTTGCGGTTCTTGACACCCTGGGTGTCGAGGGAGCCGCGGATGATCTTGTAGCGAACACCCGGCAGGTCCTTCACACGGCCACCACGCACGAGCACGATGGAGTGCTCCTGCAGGTTGTGTCCCTCACCCGGAATGTAAGCGGTGACCTCGATCCCGCTGGTCAGACGCACACGCGCGACCTTACGCAGGGCCGAGTTCGGCTTCTTCGGGGTGGTCGTGAACACGCGCGTGCAGACGCCGCGGCGCTGAGGGGAACCCTCGAGTGCGGGCGTCTTGTTCTTCTCGACCTTGTCCTGCCGGCCCTTACGGACCAGCTGCTGGATCGTAGGCACTACTTCTCCGGTTTCTGTGTGCCGATTTGTACAGCTAACCTGGAACTTCGCCGACCCACGCGGTCGGGTGTGTCGAACCCGCGGACTTCCGCCGCGAGGCAGAAATAGGCGCAGATCACGGTGGCCATTGCTACGGCCCCGGTGCGGCTGAAGACACGCACATGGGCCAGGGCACACCCCAGGCACAAGGTCTGAGCGTACCTAGCGCACCGACTCCGGTCAAAACAAAGGCCCTGTCACCGACACGCCGAAGGTTTACGAACGCTGTCGCAGCCCCTGCTCCCGGCGTGCCGCGGCGTCCTCGCACCCCTCCGGCGGCCCCGCGGGAGACGGCACGCAGGCGCCGGCGCCCCCTTCGGCCCCGACCCCGACCTCGGTCCCAGCCCCGGTCCCGGTGCCGGTGCCGGTCCCGGTGCCGGTGCCGGTCCCGGTGCCGGTGCCGGTCCCGGCCGCCGACCGGTGGCCGCCCGCCGCCGTGTCGTGGCCGATGAAGTACGTCGGACGGTTCTGCACGGCCGTGTAGATGCGGCCCACGTACTCGCCGAGCAGCCCGACGCAGACCAGCTGCACGGCGCCGATGAACAGCACGCCGATGAAGAGGGACGTCCAGCCGGGCACGGTGTGCTGGAAGGCGTGGGCGCTGAGCGTGTACACCATCAGCGCGAGGCAGACCAGGAAGGCGAAGCCGCCCAGCCAGGTGGCGATGCGCAGGGGCGCGGCCGAGAAGCCGGTGACGCTGTCGACGGCGAGCCGGATCATCCGGCCCAGGGGGTACTTGCTCTGCCCGGCCGGCCGCGGCGCCCGCTCGTAGGTGACCTCGCCGCTGGGGAAGCCCAGCCAGGGCACGAGGAGACGGTAGACGCGCTGCTGGTCAGGCAGCGCCTTCAGGGCGTCCACGGCGGCCCTGCTGAGCAGCCGGAAGTCACCGGCCTGGGCCGGCACCGACGGGCCCGCCAGACGGCGCACGAGGCGGTAGTACAGGCCCGCCGTCCACCGCTTGAAGCCGGTGTCGCTGGCCCGGTCGGCCCGGATGCCGTAGACGATGTCCAGGCTCTCGGCGCGGGCCAGCGAGAGCATCTCGGGGATCTTCTCGGGCGGGTCCTGGAGGTCGGCGTCGATGCTGACGACGTACGCGCCGACCGACCGGTCCAGCCCGGCGGTCAGGGCGGCCTGATGGCCGGAGTTGCGGCGCAGGCCGATGACGCGCAGCTGCGGCCAGCCGAGCCGGAACGCGGCCAGCAGCTCCGCCGTCCGGTCGGTGCTGCCGTCGTCCACCGCCACGACCTCGTGCTCGACGCCGAGTCCGTCGAGGACCGGGCGCAGCCGGCTGACGAGCGCGGGCAGCACCTCTTCCTCGTTGTACATGGGTATGACGACCGACAAGACGGTCCCCGCCGCCGTGGTCTTCGGCGCTTCGGACACCCGTCCTCCCCCCACCTGTGGTGCGCATGTGCGACTCTGTTGCGATCTTATGACCACACTCTTGTGAGCAGACTTCACGATCATCCGGACAGCCGCGCCGCCACCCTGGACGCCCGGCGGTCGGCCGAGGGGGGACCCCAGCCATGAGCACGGCTTCCAGCGACACGGCGACGGACCCCGCCGTGCCCGACGGGCCGGAGAAGCGGTCAGGAACCCTGCGCCGCCTCACCCTGCCGGACGGTGTACGACCGTACCTCCCCCCGCTGCTCCTCTACGGCGTGACGAAGCTCGTGGGTCTCACCGTGTTCGCCTGGCTCCTGGAGTGGGCCGACGAGTACCAGAAGAAGAACCCGCGCTTCGGCGGCGGCGCCCACTGGTGGGACGTGCTCGCCACCTGGGACGGCTGGTGGTATCTCCAGGTCGCCGAGAAGGGTTACGACCCCGGCCCGCTGGAGCGGCTCGCCCCGGGCGGGCTGTTCACCGTCAAGCAGAACTCGGTCGCCTTCTTCCCGCTCTACCCGGCCCTGATCCGCAGCGTCTCCGAGGTCACCGGCCTCGGGCTGTACGGCTCCGGGATCCTCGTGTCGGTGGCGGCGTCCTTCGTCGCGGCCGCCGGCGTCTACGCGGTGATCTCCACGCTCGCCGGCGTGCGGGCCGGCACGATCGCGGCCGGCCTGTGGGCGCTGGCGCCCGGCGCCGGCGTGGAATGGGCGGTCTACTCGGAGTCGGTCTTCGTCGCCATCGCGACCTGGTGCTGCTACTGCGTGATGAAGCGCCGCTGGGTGGCGGCCGGACTGCTCGCCTTCCTGGCCGGGCTCAACCGGCCCACGTCCGCAGCGCTCATCGGCGCCGTCGGCCTCGCGGCGATCGTGGCCCTCGCCCGGCGCGAGAGCAGGCGCGAGCACGGGGTGGCGGGGCCTGTCTACGCCATGTTCGCCGCCCCGCTCGGCCTGCTCACCTATGTCGCCTGGGTCGGTCTCAGCTCGGGGGACCTCACCGCGTACTTCACGCTCCAGCGCGAGGGGTGGGCGCACTACTTCGACTTCGGCGCGTACACCTGGGACGTGCTCGCCAACACCGCGGTCGGCCGCCACGACTACCTGTTCGCGTTCTCCGTCCCGGACCTTCTCGCCGTCCAGGTGGTGCTGGCACTGCCGTTCCTCATCGCGCTGATGCTGCGCAAGAAGCCGCCGCTTGTCCTGGTCGCGTACACGCTGGCGAGCGTGATCACCGTGCTGGGCACCCAGCAGATGTTCGGCAACACGGGCCGCTACCTGCTGCCGGCCTTTCCCCTGCTGCTCGCGCCGGCCGCGGCGATGAGCCGGCTGAAGTGGCCGAGCCTGGCGGTGTTCTTCACGACGGCGGCGCTCGCGTCCGGGTGGTACGCGCACTACGTCATCTTCGAGCTGGGAATCCCGTAGCCGCTGCGGGGCACGACGGCCGCGCCTGACGCGGCGGCGAGCGCGAGCGGCGTCCAAGAGCCCCGGGGCTCCCCGTCGGGGCTTGGGGAGGCGGCACGGCTCTCCCCCGGCCGGGCCCTGCCGCCTTGCCGCCCGTCAGAGCGCCCGTGGCCCGTCAGCGCGCGCTTGAGCTCCTCCCCCTCCCCCTTCCGCCGATGCGTCCTCCCCCGCTGCGTCCCACCCGCTCACGCCGAAGGGCGGCCACCCCGCAACCGGGGTGACCGCCCTTCAGTACCTCAGACGTACGTACGCCTTACTGGTTGTACGGACCGTAGTCGTAGTCCTCCAGCGGAACGGCCTGGCCGGAGCCCGTGCCGAACGGCGAGTAGTCGATGTCGTCGTAGCCGACGGCCGAGTACATCGCGGCCTTGGCCTCCTCGGTCGGCTCGACCCGGATGTTGCGGTAGCGGGACAGACCCGTACCGGCCGGGATGAGCTTACCGATGATGACGTTCTCCTTGAGGCCGATCAGGGAGTCGGACTTGGCGTTGATCGCCGCGTCCGTGAGGACCCTGGTCGTCTCCTGGAACGACGCCGCCGACAGCCAGGACTCCGTGGCCAGCGAGGCCTTGGTGATACCCATGAGCTGCGGACGACCGGAGGCCGGGTGACCGCCCTCCTGCACCACACGACGGTTCTCGACCTCGAACTTCGAGCGCTCGACAAGCTCGCCGGGCAGCAGCTCGGCGTCGCCGGACTCGATGATCGTCACACGGCGCAGCATCTGCCGGATGATGATCTCGATGTGCTTGTCGTGGATCGACACGCCCTGCGAGTTGTAGACCTTCTGGACCTCGCCGACCAGGTGGACCTGGACGGCACGCTGACCCAGGATGCGCAGCACGTCGTGCGGGTTGGTGGCGCCCACGGTGAGCTTCTGGCCCACCTCGACGTGCTCGCCCTCGCTGACCAGGAGACGGGCGCGCTTCGAGATCGGGAACGCCGTCTCGTCGCTGCCGTCGTCCGGCGTGATGACGATCTTCTTCGTCTTCTCGGTCTCCTCGATCCGCACGCGGCCGGAGGCCTCGGAGATCGGGGCGACGCCCTTCGGGGTACGGGCCTCGAAGAGCTCGACGACACGCGGCAGACCCTGGGTGATGTCGTCACCGGCCACACCACCGGTGTGGAAGGTACGCATCGTCAGCTGGGTGCCGGGCTCACCGATGGACTGGGCGGCAATGATGCCGACCGCCTCACCGATGTCGACCAGCTTGCCGGTGGCCAGCGAGCGGCCGTAGCACATAGCACACGTGCCGACCTGCGACTCACAGGTCAGGATCGAGCGGGTCTTGACCTCCTCGACGCCGTGGCGCACCAGCTGGTCGATGAGCACGTCGCCCAGGTCCACGTTGGCCGGCGCGATCACCTTGCCGTCGATGACGACGTCCTCGGCGAGCATGCGGGCGTAGACGCTGGTCTCGACGTCGTCCGTCTTGCGCAGGACGCCGTCCTCGCCGCGGATCGCGATCTTCAGCTTCAGACCGCGCTCGGTGCCGCAGTCCTCCTCGCGGATGATGACGTCCTGCGAGACGTCCACCAGACGACGGGTCAGGTAACCCGAGTCGGCGGTACGCAGGGCGGTGTCCGCCAGACCCTTACGGGCGCCGTGCGTGGAGATGAAGTACTCCAGCACGGACAGGCCCTCACGGAAGGACGCCTTGATCGGACGCGGGATGGTCTCGTTCTTCGCGTTCGACACCAGACCGCGCATACCGGCGATCTGCCGCATCTGCATCATGTTTCCTCGGGCGCCCGAGTCAACCATCATGAAGATGGGGTTGGTCTTGGGGAAGTTCGCGTTCATCGCCTCGGCGACCTCGTTGGTCGCCTTGGTCCAGATCGCGATGAGCTCCTGCGTGCGCTCTTCCTTGGTGATCAGACCGCGCTCGTACTGCTTCTGGACCTTCTCGTCCTGCGCCTCGTACCCGCGGACGATCTCCTTCTTCGCCTCGGGGACGACGACGTCGGAGATGGCCACGGTGACACCGGAACGGGTCGCCCAGAAGAAGCCGGCCGCCTTCAGGTTGTCGAGCGTCGCCGCCACGATGACCTTGGGGTAGCGCTCGGCCAGGTCGTTGACGATCTCGGAGAGCTGCTTCTTGCCCACCGAGTAGTCGACGAACGGGTAGTCCTCGGGCAGCAGCTCGTTGAAGAGCGCGCGGCCCAGGGTCGTCCGCAGCCGGAAGGTGTCACCCTGCTGCCACTCGGGGTCGCCCTCCTCCTGCGCGGGCGGCGTCCAGCCACGCGGCGGGATGGTGCCCACCGGGAAGCGGATGTCGATCGGCGACTGCAGCGCGAGCTCACCGGCGTCGAACGCCATGATCGCCTCGGCCGTGGAGCCGAAGGACCGGCCCTCGCCCTTGGTGTCGCGCAGCTCGCCGTCGGTGGTGAGGAAGAACAGACCGAGGACCATGTCCTGGGTCGGCATCGTCACCGGACGGCCGTCGGCGGGCTTGAGGATGTTGTTCGAGGACAGCATCAGGATGCGGGCCTCGGCCTGCGCCTCCGCGGAGAGCGGCAGGTGGACGGCCATCTGGTCACCGTCGAAGTCCGCGTTGAACGCGGTGCAGACGAGCGGGTGGATCTGGATGGCCTTGCCCTCGACCAGCTGCGGCTCGAAGGCCTGGATGCCGAGGCGGTGCAGGGTGGGCGCACGGTTCAGCAGCACCGGGTGCTCGGCGATGACCTCTTCGAGGACGTCGTACACGACGGTGCGGCCGCGCTCCACCATGCGCTTGGCGCTCTTGATGTTCTGCGCGTGGTTCAGGTCGACCAGGCGCTTCATCACGAACGGCTTGAACAGCTCCAGCGCCATCGCCTTCGGCAGACCGCACTGGTGCAGCTTCAGCTGCGGACCGACGACGATCACGGAACGCGCGGAGTAGTCCACACGCTTGCCGAGCAGGTTCTGACGGAAGCGGCCCTGCTTGCCCTTGAGCATGTCGGACAGCGACTTCAGCGGACGGTTGCCGGGGCCCGTGACCGGGCGACCACGACGGCCGTTGTCGAAGAGCGCGTCGACGGCCTCCTGGAGCATGCGCTTCTCGTTGTTCACGATGATCTCGGGCGCGCCGAGGTCGAGAAGCCGCTTCAGTCGGTTGTTGCGGTTGATCACACGGCGGTACAGGTCGTTCAGGTCGGAGGTCGCGAAGCGGCCACCGTCCAGCTGCACCATCGGACGCAGGTCCGGCGGGATGACCGGCACGCAGTCGAGCACCATGCCCTTGGGGCTGTTGCTGGTCTGCAGGAATGCCGAGACGACCTTGAGGCGCTTGAGCGCACGGGTCTTCTTCTGGCCCTTGCCGGTGCGGATGATCTCGCGGAGGCGCTCGGCCTCCTCGTCGAGGTCGAAGGACTCCAGACGCTTCTGCAGGGCAGCGGCGCCCATGGAGCCGTCGAAGTACGTGCCGAAGCGGTCACGCAGCTCGCGGTAGAGCAGCTCGTCGCCCTCGAGGTCCTGGACCTTGAGGTTCTTGAAGCGCGTCCACACCTCGTCGAGACGGTCGATCTCGCGCTGCGCGCGGTCGCGCAGCTGCTTCATCTCACGCTCGGCGCCTTCGCGCACCTTGCGGCGCACGTCGGCCTTGGCGCCCTCGGCCTCGAGCTCGGCCAGGTCGGTCTCGAGCTTCTTGGCGCGGGCCTCGAGGTCGGAGTCGCGACGGTTCTCGATCTGCTGACGCTCGACGGAGACGTGCGCCTCCAGCGACGGCAGGTCACGCGTGCGGCGCTCGTCGTCGACGTACGTGATCATGTACGCCGCGAAGTAGATGACCTTCTCGAGGTCCTTGGGAGCCAGGTCGAGCAGGTAGCCCAGACGGCTCGGGACACCCTTGAAGTACCAGATGTGGGTGACGGGAGCGGCCAGCTCGATGTGGCCCATCCGCTCACGACGCACCTTGGCGCGAGTGACCTCGACGCCGCAGCGCTCGCAGATGATGCCCTTGAAGCGGACACGCTTGTACTTGCCGCAGTAGCACTCCCAGTCCCGGGTCGGACCGAAGATCTTCTCGCAGAAGAGTCCGTCCTTTTCGGGCTTGAGCGTGCGGTAGTTGATGGTCTCGGGCTTCTTGACCTCGCCGTGGCTCCACTGACGGATGTCGTCAGCGGTAGCCAGACCGATCCGGAGCTCGTCGAAGAAGTTGACGTCGAGCACTATGCGTCAATCCCTCTCAGGGTTGTAAGTCTTGGGGTCTGATACGGGGGTCCCGGGGCCGGCCGGAGGTTCAGGGATCTTCATCGCCGAACCTCCGGACCGGACTCCCGTCAGACCTCTTCGACGCTGCTCGGCTCGCGCCGGGACAGGTCGATGCCGAGCTCCTCCGCCGCGCGGAAGACGTCCTCGTCGGTGTCACGCATCTCGATGGACATACCGTCGCTGGACAGCACCTCCACGTTCAGGCAGAGAGACTGCATCTCCTTGATGAGCACCTTGAAGGACTCGGGGATGCCGGGCTCGGGGATGTTCTCGCCCTTGACGATGGCCTCGTAGACCTTCACGCGGCCGGTGACGTCGTCGGACTTGATGGTCAGGAGCTCCTGGAGGGCGTACGCGGCGCCGTATGCCTCCAGCGCCCACACCTCCATCTCGCCGAAGCGCTGACCGCCGAACTGCGCCTTACCACCCAGCGGCTGCTGGGTGATCATCGAGTACGGACCGGTCGAACGGGCGTGCAGCTTGTCGTCGACCAGGTGGTGGAGCTTGAGGATGTACATGTACCCGATGGAGATCGGGTCCGGGAACGGCTCGCCGGAGCGGCCGTCGAACAGCCTCGCCTTGCCGGTCGGCTGCACCATGCGCTCGCCGTCGCGGTTCGGGATGGTGTGGTTCAGCAGGCCCGCGAGCTCGTCCTCACGGGCGCCGTCGAACACCGGGGTGGCGACGTTGGTGCCCGGGGCGACCTGGTCGGCGCCGATGACCTGCAGGCGCTGCGCCCAGTCCTCGCCGAGACCGGAGACGTCCCAGCCGCGGCTGGCGAGCCAGCCGAGGTGGATCTCCAGCACCTGTCCCGGGTTCATTCGGGACGGCACGCCCAGCGGGTTGAGGATGATGTCGACCGGGGTCCCGTCCTCGAGGAACGGCATGTCCTCGATGGGCAGGATCTTGGAGATGACGCCCTTGTTGCCGTGACGGCCGGCGAGCTTGTCACCGTCGGTGATCTTGCGCTTCTGCGCCACGTAGACGCGAACCAGCTGGTTCACGCCCGGCGGCAGCTCGTCGCCCTCCTCGCGGTCGAAGACGCGGACGCCGATGACCTTGCCGATCTCGCCGTGCGGCACCTTCAGCGAGGTGTCACGGACCTCACGGGCCTTCTCTCCGAAGATCGCGCGCAGCAGGCGCTCCTCCGGGGTCAGCTCGGTCTCGCCCTTGGGCGTGACCTTGCCGACCAGGATGTCGCCGGCGACGACCTCGGCGCCGATGCGGATGATGCCGCGCTCGTCGAGGTCGGCGAGGACCTCCTCGGAGACGTTCGGGATGTCCCGGGTGATCTCCTCGGGGCCGAGCTTGGTGTCACGGGCGTCGACCTCGTGCTCCTCGATGTGGATCGAGGAGAGGACGTCGTCCTGCACGAGGCGCTGCGACAGGATGATCGCGTCCTCGTAGTTGTGACCCTCCCACGGCATGAACGCCACGAGCAGGTTCTTGCCGAGCGCCATCTCGCCGTTCTCGGTGGCCGGGCCGTCGGCGAGGACCTGACCGGTGATGATCCGGTCGCCCTCGTTGACGATGACCTTCTGGTTGACCGAGGTGCCCTGGTTGGAGCGCGAGAACTTGGCCAGGCGGTACGTGATGTACGTGCCGTCGTCGTTGGTCGTGGTGATGTAGTCCGCGGAGACCTCCTGGACCACACCGTCCTTCTCGGCCTTGACCACGTCGCCGGCGTCGACGGCGGAGCGGTACTCCATGCCGGTGCCGACGAGCGGGGCCTCGCTCTTGATGAGCGGCACGGCCTGACGCATCATGTTCGCGCCCATGAGGGCACGGTTGGCGTCGTCGTGCTCGAGGAACGGGATCATGGCGGTCGCGACCGACACCATCTGGCGCGGCGAGACGTCCATGTAGTCCACGTCGTCACCGGGGACGTAGTCGACCTCGCCGCCACGACGGCGGACCAGGACGCGGTTCTCGGTGAAGCGCATGTCGTCGTCGAGCGTGGCGTTGGCCTGCGCGATGACGAAGCGGTCCTCCTCGTCGGCCGTCAGGTAGTCGACCTCGTCGGTGACGACACCGTCGGTCACCCGGCGGTACGGCGTCTCCACGAAACCGAACGCGTTGACGCGGCCGTAGGAGGCGAGCGAGCCGATCAGACCGATGTTCGGGCCTTCGGGCGTCTCGATCGGGCACATGCGGCCGTAGTGCGAGGGGTGCACGTCACGGACCTCGAAGCCGGCCCGCTCACGGGAGAGACCACCCGGACCGAGCGCCGACAGACGGCGCTTGTGGGTGAGACCCGACAGCGGGTTGTTCTGGTCCATGAACTGCGACAGCTGGCTGGTGCCGAAGAACTCCTTGATGGAGGCGACGACCGGCCGGATGTTGATCAGGGTCTGCGGCGTGATCGCCTCGACGTCCTGGGTCGTCATCCGCTCGCGGACGACTCGCTCCATACGCGCCAGACCCGTGCGGACCTGGTTCTGGATGAGCTCGCCGACGCTGCGCAGACGACGGTTGCCGAAGTGGTCGATGTCGTCGGTCTCGACGACGATCGTCGTGCCGTTGTCGGCGCCCGTCTCGGTCTCGCCGGCGTGCAGCTTGACCAGGTACTTGATCGTCGAGATGACGTCCTCGACGGTCAGCACGCCCGCGTCGAGCGGAGCGTCCGCGCCCAGCTTCTTGTTGACCTTGTAGCGGCCGACCTTCGCGAGGTCGTAGCGCTTGGGGTTGAAGTAGAGGTTCTCGAGCAGCGTCTGCGCGGCCTCACGCGTGGGGGGCTCGCCCGGACGCAGCTTGCGGTAGATGTCGAGCAGCGCGTCGTCCTGGCCCTGGGTGTGGTCCTTCTCCAGGGTGGCGCGCATGGACTCGTACTCGCCGAACTCCTCGAGGATCTGCTCGGTGGTGTAGCCGAGAGCCTTCAGAAGGACGGTGACGGACTGCTTGCGCTTGCGGTCGATGCGGACACCGACCATGTCGCGCTTGTCGATCTCCATCTCCAGCCAGGCGCCCCGGGAGGGGATGATCTTGGCCGAGAAGATGTCCTTGTCGGACGTCTTGTCGATGGAGGAGTCGAAGTAGACGCCCGGCGAACGGACCAGCTGCGACACCACGACACGCTCGGTGCCGTTGATGACGAAGGTGCCCTTGTTCGTCATGAGCGGGAAGTCGCCCATGAAGACCGTCTGGGACTTGATCTCGCCGGTCTCGTTGTTCGTGAACTCGGCCGTCACGAAGAGCGGGGCCGCGTACGTGAAGTCACGGTCCTTGCACTCGTCGATGCTGTTCTTCGGCGGCTCGAAACGGTGGTCGCGGAACGTCAGCGACATCGACCCGGAGAAGTCCTCGATCGGGGAGATCTCCTCGAAGATCTCCTCCAGACCGGACTTGGTGGGGACGTCCTGACCGGATTCCAGAGCCGCCTCGACCCGACTCTGCCAGGCGGTGTTCCCGAGCAGCCAGTCAAAGCTCTCGGTCTGCAACGCGAGCAGGTTGGGAACCTCGAGGGGCTCCTTGATCTTTGCAAAAGAGATGCGCAGCGGGGCAGTGCTGGCGGCGTTGTTCGTATTCGCGGTCGAGGCGTTGCGCGAGGCGGCCAAGAGGGGGTCCTTCCGAGGGCTCGGACTCACTACGCGCGTACCGGCCCCTCAGTCCCGGGCACGGAGACAGATATTCCCCGATTGGCGAAAAGGCCAGGTGGGAGATGATCTGGTCGTCCGGACTCAAGTGAGGGCATGCCCCTGGTGACGGGCAGGGGACAGCTAACAGGCAGCGCAAAGGGTCAGTGTAGCCACTTGGCACACTGATGTCCAGTGCGGGTTCTTCGAGACCCTCGTAGTTCTCAACGCCCTCGGTCCGGTAGCCCTCAACGCACGGTGATACTGCCCTCTTCGCCGCCGATCCATGCCTCGGATACGGATCCTTGTGACGACGCGTCCTGAGAATTGCGCGCTGCGTGCGGTTCGTCAAGGCCCCCTGGCGCGAACCGGGGCGCTCGGAGACACGACGAAGATCACCATACCCCCCGCTCAGAGGGGTACGAGGCAACCGTGGCCGCGCTCCCAGGAACGCCGAAGAGCGACCACCCAGATGGATGATCGCTCTTCGGTGCGTGGGCGTTACAGCTCCCGAGGGAGCAGTTTCAGCCTTCGCGTGCGGTCGTCGCCGACCGCGGGGTGTTACTTGACCTCGACGGAGGCGCCGGCGGCCTTGAGGGACTCGGCAGCCTTCTCCGCGGCCTCCTTGGCGACCTTCTCGAGAACGGGCTTCGGAGCGCCGTCCACGAGGTCCTTGGCCTCCTTCAGACCCAGGGAGGTCAGCTCACGCACGACCTTGATGACCTGGATCTTCTTCTCGCCGGCGCCGGTGAGGACGACGTCGAACTCGTCCTGCTCCTCAGCGGCCTCGGCAACGGCGACGGGGCCGGTCGGGGCGGCGGCGACCGCGGCGGCGGCGGTGACGTCGAACTTCTCCTCGAAGGCCTTCACGAACTCGGAGAGCTCGATGAGGGTCATCTCCTCGAACTGCGCGAGCAGGTCTTCCTGGCTGAGCTTCGCCATGGTGGGCGATCCTTCCACTAATTCGGCTGGTGCCGGTATGTACATGTGTGGCGGGCGTACTGTCGGCCCGCTACGACCTCTGCCTCAGGCGGAACGCCTCAGGCAGCGGTCATTTCGCGAGCCGAGTTACTCGGCACCGCCCTGCTCGGCCTGCTTGGCGCGAAGAGCGTCCACGGTGCGGACGAGCTTCGAGGGAAGCGCCTGGAAGAGCTGAGCAGCCTGAGACTGCTTGCCCTTGAAGGCGCCCGCCAGCTTGCTGAGCAGAACCTCGCGGGACTCGAGGTCCGCAAGCTTCTTGATCTCGTCGGCGGACAGCGCCTTGCCGTCAAGGACACCGCCCTTGATGACGAGGTTCGGGTTGTCCTTGGCGAAGTCACGAAGACCCTTCGCCGACTCCACCGGGTCACCGGTGATGAAGGCGACCGCCGTCGGACCGTTGAAAAGGTCGTCGAGCGTGTTGATCCCGGCCTCGTTGGCCGCAATCTTGGTCAGCGTGTTCTTCACCACGGCGTACTGGGCGTTCTCACCGAGCGAACGACGCAGCGTCTTGAGCTGCGCCACGGTGAGACCCCGGTACTCGGTCAGCACGGCGGCGTTCGAGCTGCGGAACGCGTCCGTCAGCTCGGCTACCGCGGCAGCCTTGTCGGGCCTTGCCATAGAGCGTCGGCCTCCTTCCGGGTGATGAGGACCGCTCAGAAGGGGCTGTGACAGACGAAACGCCCCGGCGCAGGCGCACGGGGCGTAGCTCGACCGAAAGAATTCCGCGGACGGATTACTGTTCGGGAGCACATCCACTGACACCTGCGCGGGTCGTCCGCATTGCAGCGGATCCTTCGGCCACCGCACACTCTGCTGAGTGCACGGCAACGACCAGCGGTCTTTGGCTTCTGCAGGAGCGTACGTGAACCGGTCGCCGTCAAGCAAATCCGCCCGTACGGGGACCGGCCGGGTGCCCGTACGGACGTCCGGCGGAGGTCAGTCCGCGGCCTTCCTCAGCTGCTCGGCCAGGTCGACGGTGTCCGAGGCCGGGGGCGCCTTCACCGTCACGGGCTTGCCGAAGTCGAAGAAGGTGATGGTCAGGTCGAGCGGCCCGCGCCGCCCGAAGCCCTGCATGCGCAGCTGCCGGGTGCGGTCCTCGGCGTCGATCCACAGGTCCATGGTGAGCTCGTCGACGCCCAGCTTCTCGTACTGGGCGAGGCTCTTCTCGGTCCGCTGCCGGATCTTGGTCGGCCGGCCCTCGAAGGAGGCGCGGATCTCGTCGACCGTCGCCGTGCCCGTGTAGTGGTCGGTGCGGACGCCGCCGACGGTCTCGGCGCCGGCCTTCTTCAGATCGTCGGCGGCGGCCAGGAAGCCGGTCTCGTGCGCCGGGTTGTCGCGGACCTTGTCGGACATCCCGCCGTTGGCGCCGGGCTTGCCGAACTTGACCCAGTGCTTGCCGTCCTCGTCGGCTTCGTCGGTGCCTATGTAGAGCACGCCGCCGACGAAGCGGAATTCGCCCGTGCCCTTGTCGGGCCCGCTGAGCACGGTGGACTTCAGAGTCATGACCTGCGGTTTCGTGCCGATCGCGGCCTCGCCTCGGACCCGCCCCTCCTCCGGTGTCCGGCCGTTCGTGCGGTAGCGCAGGGAGACCGGCTGTTCCGCCTTCTCCGCGGCCCTGGTGACCGCCTCCGCAGCGGACGCGTCACCCTCGCTCTCCGTACCGCCCATCGCCGCACAGCCGCTGACGAGCAGCACGGACAGCCCGAGGACACCCACGGCAGACCTCATCCAATTTCCCCCAGAACCCCGTACACAGAACACACGGTCGACGCACAGCAAGACCGTGAAGGTATCCCAGGAGCCCGAGGGAGGTCCCGTGAATTACGAGCCGCCGGCCGCCCCCTGCTGTTTCACCAGCTCACGGAAGTCCGCCGTGTCTCCCGCCGGCGGCGCCTCGGCCGCGACCTCGGTCCCGTAGTCGCTGTAGTAGGCGGTCTGGCTGTACGCGCCCGCTGTGGTCTCGCCCTTCTCGACCTTCTTGGCCAGCAGGTCCCGGTCGTCGACCCAGATGTCGACGGTCTCGGTGGTGACGCCGGCCTGTTCCAGCGTCTTCTTCAGCTCGTCGAGCCGGCCGCGGTCGAGGTGGGAGTTCTTCTCGGCGAGGTCGGCCACCTTCACGGTGCCGGAGTAGTGCGTGGTGTTCCGACCGCGCACCTTCTCCTCGCCGACCTCGTGGAGGTCCCCGGAGGCCAGCAGCAGCTTCACCGACTGGTGCGGCGTGGTGTTGGTCAGCTGGTCCTTCAGATACGCGCCGGAGCCGCCGCCGAGGCTCGCCAGGTCGTCGTACGCGTACTTGATCCAGTGTCTGCCGCCGGCCTGCCCCGCGAACGAGTCGCCCATCCTGGCGTAGTAGGCGTCGGGCAGGTACCGGGCCTCCATCGAGGTCGCGCCCATCTGCCGCATCGTGTCGGCCATGGCGCCGCCGGTGTACGTGATGGTGAGGGCGCCGGTGAGACCGTCCTTCCAGCCCAGGGCGCCCTCGGCGGTCATCGACATCACCGAGCCCATGGTCGTGGTGGACTCGACCTTCGCGGAGTCCGCCCCGTCGGTCGACTTCTCGGCGCTCCGCAGCGCCGCGACGGGACTGAGCCGCGGGCTGCCCTCCTGGCCCTTCCCCGAGCCGCCGGAGCCGCCCAGACCGCCCGAGCTGCCGGAGCCGCTGCAGGCCGTCGCCCCCGCCAGCAGGGCCAGTGCCGCGATCGAGAGGCCCGCACGACGCACGCCCGTGCACTTCATTCGTCCCACCCCCATGGAATGCCTGTCACTGGACGTTAACGCACAGCACTGACAGTCGTACGAAGAAAGCGGCGGTACGACAAAAAGGGACGAGCCCCGCACCTCGAGAGGTTGCGGGGCTCGTCGCCGACTCGGGCGAACCGTCAGGTTCAGACCGCGGCCGGGTCCTCCTCGACGAGGAGGTTGCGGGTGCGGTTCGGGTCGACCTGGATGCCGGGGCCGATCGTGGTGCTGATCGCGGCCTTCTTGATGTAGCGACCCTTGGCGGCGGACGGCTTCAGACGGAGGATCTCCTCCAACGCCGCGCCGTAGTTCTCCACCAGCTTGGCGTCGTCGAAGGACGCCTTGCCGATGATGAAGTGCAGGTTCGAGTGCTTGTCGACGCGGAACTCGATCTTGCCGCCCTTGATGTCGGTCACGGCCTTGGCCACGTCCGGGGTCACGGTGCCGGTCTTCGGGTTGGGCATCAGACCACGCGGGCCGAGGACGCGGCCGAGGCGGCCGACCTTGCCCATGAGGTCCGGGGTGGCGACGACGGCGTCGAAGTCCAGACGCCCCTTCGCCACCTCGTCGATCAGTTCGTCGGAGCCGACGATGTCGGCGCCCGCGGCCTCCGCGGCCGCAGCACGGTCACCGGTCGCGAAGACCAGGACCCGGGCGGTCTTGCCGGTGCCGTGCGGCAGGTTCACGGTGCCACGGACCATCTGGTCGGCCTTGCGCGGGTCGACGCCCAGGCGGAAGGCGACCTCGACGGTGCCGTCGAACTTGCTCGTGGAGGTCTCCTTGGCGAGACGGACGGCCTCGAGCGGGGCGTAGAGCTTCTCCCGGTCGATCTTGGCGTCCGCAGCGCGGAGGGACTTGCTGCGCTTGCTCACTACTGCTCCAGTGTGTCTGAGGAGTCGTGGTACGGGCCGAGCAGGCCCTGCCACGGTGCTACGAAGGTGCTACGGGGCGGGGGATCAGCCCTCGACCGTGATGCCCATGGAGCGGGCGGTGCCGGCGATGATCTTCGACGCGGCGTCCAGGTCGTTGGCGTTGAGGTCGGGGAGCTTGGTCGTGGCGATCTCGCGGACCTGCGCCTCGGTGATCTTGGCGACCTTGGTCTTGTGCGGCTCGCCCGAGCCCTTCTCGACACCCGCGGCCTTGAGGATCATCTTCGCGGCCGGCGGCGTCTTGGTGACGAAGGTGAAGGAGCGGTCCTCGTAGACCGTGATCTCCACCGGGATCACCCAGCCACGCTGCGACTCGGTCGCGGCGTTGTAGGCCTTGCAGAACTCCATGATGTTGACGCCGTGCTGGCCGAGCGCGGGGCCGACCGGCGGCGCGGGGTTGGCCGCACCGGCGTTGATCTGGAGCTTGATGAGCCCCGTGACCTTCTTCTTCTTGGGAGGCATTGCTCTCTCCGGGTCCTAGTGAGAGTTTTTCAGCCTTCCGGTCCGGATGATCCGGATGGAGGCATACCGCACAACGATAACGGGTATCTGTGCGCGGCCAAAAACCGAGCAGGTCAGGCGAGCTGTGACAGCCCGCCTGACCTGGTCGGAGGCGTGTGTTCCAGAAGGAGCTAGTTCTTCTGGATCTGGTCGAAGCTGAGCTCGACCGGGGTCTCGCGGCCGAAGATCTCGACGAGACCCTTGACCTTCTTCGAGTCGGCGTTGATCTCGTTGATCGTGGCCTGCAGCGTGGCGAACGGGCCGTCGGTGACGGTGACCGAGTCGCCCACCTCGAAGTCCAGCACCTGGACCTCGACCTTGCGGGCCGGAGCCGGCTTGCCCTCGGCCTCGGCGGCCTCACGGGCGGCCTTCTCCTCGGCCTCCGGTGCGAGCATCTTGACGATCTCGTCCAGGGTCAGCGGGTACGGGTCGTAAGCGTTGCCCACGAAGCCGGTGACGCCGGGCGTGTTGCGGACGACGCCCCAGGACTCGTTCGTCAGGTCCATGCGCACCAGCACGTAGCCGGGGAGCTTGTTCTGACGGATGGTCTTGCGCTCGCCGTTCTTGATCTGCGCGACCTCTTCCTGCGGCACCTCGGCCTGGAAGATGAAGTCCTCGACGTTCAGCGAGACGGCGCGCTGCTCCAGGTTGGTCTTCACGCGGTTCTCGTAGCCGGCGTACGTGTGGATGACGTACCACTCGCCGGGAAGGGTGCGCAGTTCCTCACGCAGGGCGGCGACGGGGTCGACCGGCTCGGCCGGCTCTTCCTCTTCGGCTTCCTCGGACTCTTCGGCGACGGCCTCGTCGGCGTCATCGTCCTCGGCGCCCGCGGCGTCCTCGTCCTCGACGTGCAGCGCGGCTTCCTCCGCGGGCTCGCCCGCCTCGGCCTCGGCAGCCTCGAACTCGTCCACCTCGTCCGAGCCCTCGACGATGTCGAGCTCGTCGTCCACGGACTCGTCCGGCTCGATGGCGTCGTTCAGGTTCTGGTCAGACACGGTGGCTGCTTCTTCCTGGATACATAGGGGTGGAACATGCGAAAGGGGCGCCGGATACCTCGGCGCCCTTCGCTCTAGGCTCAGCCAAAGACGTACTTGGCGGCGTGGCTGAGTCCATAGTCAATCACGGTCACCAGGCCGATCATGATGACGACGAACACGATCACCACGGTGGTGTACGTCGTCAGCTGACCGCGAGTGGGCCATACGACCTTGCGGAGCTCCGCAACGATCTGGCGGTAGAAGAGCGCCAAGCGCTTCAGCGGGCCCTTCTTGGCGCGCTTGCCGCCCTTACGTGTCTTCTTCGCCTCAGGCGCCTCGTCCTGGGCATCAGGCGTGTCGATGGAGCCCACGGCGTCCGCCATTCGTCCTCACCTGTTCCCGGGTCGTGGCCGTGCCGCGCCCGGTCTGAGCCGCACGGCGAGTGCATTGCTGTACGTACATGCGCTGCGCACACATCCTGGTGACGGAGTGTGTAGCAGGGCCGGAGGGACTTGAACCCCCAACCGCTGGTTTTGGAGACCAGTGCTCTACCAATTGAGCTACGACCCTTTGTGTGTCCCCAACGTACCGCATCCGCTCGGGTGCTCGGTGTGCACCGGTTGTGGCGCGGCTGTCGAAGGCCAACGACGTGTGAGTGTACGTGGTCTTGAGCGCCTCGTCGAACGGAAAGGGTCCTTGATCGGATTCCTTCGGATGTTCCCCTGGATGTTCGCTCGGCTGACCACTCCGTGAAACCCGTGTGCCCGGCCGGTTTCCGGTCTGAAACCATGGACCCCATGAGCGCTGCAACCCCTCCCACCGAGCGCCGGGTCTCCGCCCGAGTCGGCGCGATCTCCGAGTCCGCCACCCTCGCCGTGGACGCCAAGGCCAAGGCCCTGAAGGCCGCCGGGCGTCCGGTGATCGGCTTCGGCGCCGGCGAGCCCGACTTCCCGACCCCGGACTACATCGTCGAGGCCGCGATCGAGGCCTGCAAGAACCCCAAGTACCACCGGTACACGCCGGCCGGGGGTCTGCCCGAGCTGAAGGCCGCGATCGCCGCGAAGACGCTGCGTGACTCCGGCTACGAGGTCGAGGCCTCGCAGATCCTGGTCACCAACGGCGGCAAGCAGGCCATCTACGAGGCCTTCGCCGCGATCCTCGACCCGGGCGACGAGGTCATCGTCCCGGCCCCGTACTGGACCACGTACCCGGAGTCGATCCGGCTGGCCGGCGGCGTCCCGGTGGACGTGGTGGCCGACGAGACGACCGGCTACCGGGTCTCC
Source organism: Streptomyces sp. NPDC001027 (assembly GCF_040299045.1). Lineage (NCBI taxonomy): Bacteria > Bacillati > Actinomycetota > Actinomycetes > Kitasatosporales > Streptomycetaceae > Streptomyces > Streptomyces sp. NPDC001027. The sequence continues at coordinate 104,485 of NZ_JBEPBI010000001.1, read as the reverse complement.
GTCGAGCAGTTGGAGGCGGCCCGCACCGAGCGCACCAAGGTCGTCCTGTTCGTCTCCCCGTCCAACCCGACGGGCGCGGTCTACAGCGCCGAGGACGCCGAGGCGATCGGCCGCTGGGCCGTCGAGCACGGCCTGTGGGTCATGACGGACGAGATCTACGAGCACCTCGTCTACGGCGACGCGGCGTTCACCTCGCTGCCGGCGATCCTCCCCGAGCTGCGCGACAAGTGCATCGTCGTCAACGGCGTCGCCAAGACGTACGCGATGACCGGCTGGCGGGTCGGCTGGATCATCGGCCCGAAGGACGTCGTCAAGGCCGCGACGAACCTGCAGTCGCACGCCACCTCGAACGTCTCCAACGTGGCGCAGATCGCCGCCCTGGCCGCCCTCTCCGGCGACCTGTCGGCCGTCGAGACGATGCGCGAGGCCTTCGACCGCCGCCGCAGGACGATCGTCCGGATGCTCAACGAGATCGACGGCGTCGTCTGCCCCGAGCCCGAGGGCGCGTTCTACGCGTACCCCTCGGTGAAGGCGCTGCTCGGCAAGGAGATCCGCGGCAGGCGTCCGCAGGACTCGGTCGAGCTGGCCGCGCTCATCCTGGAGGAGTCCGAGGTCGCGGTGGTGCCGGGCGAGGCCTTCGGCACCCCGGGGTATCTGCGGCTGTCGTACGCGCTGGGCGACGAGGACCTCGTCGAGGGCGTGAGCCGTATCCAGAAGCTGCTGGCGGAGGCCAGGGACTGACGTCCGCTTCCGCCACGGGACCGTATGCCGAAGCCGGCGTGCGGTCCCGCTGCTTTGTGCGAGCAAGACCACGTTCGGGGAAAGCGCTACCGGGACCCCCGGGGCATGCGGCAGGATCCATGGATGGAGCGTGTACGTGATGTCTCTGAGCTGCCGAAAGCCCATCTGCACCTGCACTTCACCGGGTCGATGCGGCCGGCCACCGTGCTGGAGCTGGCCGACAAGTACGGCGTCCGCCTGCCCGACGCGCTGACCGAGGCGCTGACCAGCGGGGAGCCGCCCAAGCTGCGTGCGACGGACGAGCGCGGCTGGTTCCGCTTCCAGCGCCTGTACGACGCGGCCCGCTCGTGTCTGCGGGAGCCGGAGGACATCCAGCGGCTGGTGCGCGAGGCCGCCGAGGAGGACCTCAGGGACGGCTCGCACTGGCTGGAGATCCAGGTCGACCCGACGTCGTACGCGCCCCGGCTGGGCGGGCTGATCCCGGCGCTGGAGATCATCCTGGACGCGGTGGAGACGACGTCGCGCGAGACCGGGCTCGGGATGCGGGTGCTGGTCGCGGCCAACCGGATGAAGCACCCGCTGGACGCCCGCACCCTGGCCCGGCTGGCCGTGCGGTACGCGGAGCGCGGGGTGGTCGGCTTCGGGCTCTCCAACGACGAACGCAGGGGCATGGCACGGGACTTCGACCGGGCCTTCGCGATCGCCCGCGAGGGCGGTCTGCTGTCCGCCCCGCACGGCGGCGAGCTGACCGGCCCGTCGTCCGTCCGCGACTGCCTGGACGACCTGCACGCGAACCGGCTCGGGCACGGCGTGCGGGCGGCCGAGGACCCCCGGCTGCTGCGCAAGCTCGCCGAACGCGGGGTGACCTGCGAGGTGTGTCCGGCGTCGAACGTGGCCCTGGGCGTGTACGACAAGCCCGAGGACGTTCCGCTGCGGACCTTGTTCGACGCGGGCGTCCCCATGGCGCTGGGCGCCGACGACCCGCTGCTGTTCGGCTCGCGCCTGGCCGCCCAGTACGAGATCGCCCGCCGCCACCACGCCTTCACGGACGAGGAGTTGGCGGAACTGGCCCGGCAGTCGGTGCGGGGCTCGGCGGCGCCCGAGGACGTACGCCGAAAGCTGCTGTCGGGCGTGGACGACTGGCTGGCGTCCTGAGCCCGCCGCTGAGCCCGGGGCGGTGAGGCCGCGTCCCGGGCTCCGCGAGCCGACCGGGGCCGCGCCCCCGTGCCCTACAGCCCTACGCCCACCATCACCGGCTCGTTGACCAGGGTGACCCCGAACGTCTCGCGCACGCCGGCGACGACCTCACGGGCCAGCGCCAGCAGGTCCTCCGTGGTCGCCGCGCCCCGGTTGGTGAGGGCGAGGGTGTGCTTGGTGGAGATCCGCGCGGGGCCGCTGCCGTATCCCTTGGTGAAGCCCGCCTTGTCGATCAGCCAGGCCGCGGAGGTCTTGGTGTGTCCCTCGTCTGCCGGGTAGGCGGGCGGCTCCGCGCCGTCGCCCAGCCGCTCCTTCACGCGTGCGTGGAACGCGGCGAAGTCGGCGTCGGTGAGGATCGGGTTGGTGAAGAAGGAGCCGGCCGACCAGGTGTCGTGGTCCTCGGCGTCCAGCACCATGCCCTTACCGGCGCGCAGCTTCAGCACGGTGTCGCGCGCGTCGGCGAGCGGCACCCGGTCGCCCGGCCCGACGCCCAGCGCGCGGGCCGTCTCGGCGTACTTCAGGGGCGCCGACAGGCCGTCGGCGTCCTCCAGCTCGAAGCGGACGCGCAGGACGACGTAGCGCTCCGGGTCGGCCTTGAAGCGGCTGTGCCGGTAGGCGAAGGCGCACTCCTCGTTGGTGAGCGCGACCGTCTCGCCCGCCCGGCGGTCGTAGGCGACCACCTCGGTGATCGTGCTGGAGACCTCCTGGCCGTACGCCCCCACGTTCTGGATCGGGGTGGCGCCCGCCGAACCGGGGATGCCGGCCAGGCACTCGACGCCGGCCAGGCCGGCCGCAACCGTGCGGGCGACGGCGTCGCTCCACACCTCGCCCGCGGCCAGTTCCAGCCGCGTCCCGGTGATGTCGTGGCCGCGGGTGGCGATGCGCAGGGCCGTCCCCTCGAAGCCCTTGTCGCCGATGACGAGGTTGGAGCCGCCGCCGACGATCAGCAACGGCGTGCCGCCGGCGTCGGCCTCGCGCACGGCGGCGACCACCTCGGCGTCGGTGGCGGCGGTCACCAGCCTGGTGGCGGGGCCGCCCAGCCGGAAGGTGGTCAGCGGGGCGAGCGGGGCATCGTGGAGTTCCTGCACCCGCCCAGCCTACGAGACACCGCCGACAGCCCGGCCCGCCCGTCACGCGTAAGGGGCGCCTCCCCATGGAAGACGCCCCTTACCGCTCGCTGCTTGTTGCCTGCTGCTCAGGCCAGTCGTACGACAGCCCGGGACATGCCCAGGACCTTCTGGCCGCCGCTGGTCACCGTCAGGTCCACCCGCACGGTGTTGTCGTCGAGCTTGGCGGCCACCTTGCCGGTGACCTCGATCACCGCGCCCTGGTCGTCGTTCGGGACGACGACCGGCCTGGTGAAGCGGACGCCGTAGTCCACGAGGGCGCCCGGGTCGCCGGTCCAGTCGGTCACGACGCGGATCGCCTCGGCCATCGTGAACATGCCGTGCGCGATGACGTCCGGCAGGCCCACCTCCTTGGCGAACTTCTCGTTCCAGTGGATGGGGTTGAAGTCCCCGGAGGCGCCCGCGTACCGGACGAGGGCGGCCCGGTTCACCGGGAAGGACCGGGCCGGCAGTTCGGCGCCGACCTCGACGTCGTCGTAAGCGATCTTCGTCGTCATCGGGTTCCTCACGCCTCCCCGTCGGTCTGCGCCGGCTCCGCCGCACGGGCGACCAGCTTGGTCCAGGCGGTCACCACGTGCTCGCCGGTCTCGTCGTGGACCTCGCCCCGGACGTCCAGGATGTCGTTGCCCGCCATGGACTTGACGGCCTCGATGGTCGAGGTGACGGTCAGCCGGTCACCGGCGCGCACCGGGCGCCGGTAGGCGAACTTCTGGTCGCCGTGCACCACACGGCTGTAGTCGAGGCCCAGCTGAGGGTCCTGGACAACCTGTCCCGCCGCCTTGAAGGTGATCGAGAACACGAAGGTGGGCGGCGCGATCACATCGGCGTACCCGAGCGCCTTGGCGACCTCCGGGTCGGTGTACACCGGGTTGTCGTCCCCCACGGCCTCGGCGAACTCGCGGATCTTCTCGCGGCCGACCTCGTAGGGATCGGTGGGCGGGTAGCTCCGCCCGACGAAGGACTGGTCGAGCGCCATGGGCCTCGGCACCTCCTGGTTCTCTGCGTCGCTGTGCGTCGCTCTACTGACCGGTACGGGTCGCTCAACGACGCGAGGCCGCCCCCGATCACTCGGGGACGGCCTCGCATACGAGCCTGATTTATCGCGTTTCGCGGTGCGCGGTGTGCGCGTTGCAACGCGGGCAGTGCTTCTTCATCTCCAGTCGGTCCGGGTTGTTACGCCGGTTCTTCTTGGTGATGTAGTTCCGCTCCTTGCACTCCACGCAGGCCAGCGTGATCTTCGGGCGGACGTCGGTGGCAGCCACGTGAGTGCTCCTTGACGAACGGATGGGACAGATGAACGCATAAAAGAGTAGCCGATCGAAGGACCGACCCCACAATCGGCTACCGTCAGTAGCGGTGACCGGACTTGAACCGGTGACACAGCGATTATGAGCCGCTTGCTCTACCGACTGAGCTACACCGCTTTGATGGGATCAGGCCCCGCCTCGCGACGGGAACCTCACCCACCAGAGCCCCAATACGGAATCGAACCGTAGACCTTCTCCTTACCATGGAGACGCTCTACCGACTGAGCTATTGGGGCGAGCGATGAAGACATTACACGGTCCGCAGCCGTTCGCCCAAATCCGTTTCGCGAGGCCCACCGGCCCCTCTTCCGGGGTCGTACGGGCGTCCGTTTCCCACGGGTCCCGAGGGTCTCCCGAGCCCCTCCGGCACAGCGGACCACGCCGGTACGACTATTGCGCTCCTCCCCGCCCTCGCCGAAGCACCGCCCTAGGCTCGACTCACTCTGCGTGATCATGCGTCCCGCCAGGACGCCTGCATCCTCAGCGTCCTCTGCGCCCCGCGCAGTCCCGAGCCCCTGGAGCCCGATGCCCGACAGCCGGCCGCAGCCGCCCCACTCGTGGTCCTCCTCCGGCGCCTCCTCGGGCACGCCGGACCCGGCCGCCCTGCTGTTGTGCGGGGCGCGCCTGACGGACGGCCGCACCGTGGACGTACGGCTGGGCCGCGGGCGCATCGAGGCGGTCGGAACCGCCGGGAGTCTGGCCACCGGCCCGGCCCGCGGCGGAGGACGCGTGGACCTCGACGGCTATCTCCTGCTCCCGGCCCCCGCAGAGCCGCACGCACACCCCGACACCGCGCTCACCGCGGACGCCGACGGTCCCGTCCCGTACGCCCCGCACGACGTCCAGCGCCGCGCCACCGAGGCGGCGCTGCTGCAGCTCGGCCACGGCGCGACCGCGCTGCGCGCCCACGTGCGCGTGGGGGACGTCCAGGGCCTCGGCGCGCTGGCGGCCGTCCTGCAGGCCCGGCGCTCGCTGCGCGGGCTGGCGGATCTGTCGGCGGTGGCGATGCCGCGGGTGCTGACCGGGGCGGCGGGGGCGGACGGGCTCGCGATGCTGCGCGACGCGGTGAAGATGGGCGCCGCGGTGGTCGGCGGCTGCCCGGACCTGGACCCCGATCCCGCGGGCTACGTGGAGACCGTGCTCGAGGTCGCCTCCGAGCACGGCTGCCCCGTCGACCTGCACACCGACGCCGCCGACCCGGCTCGGCTCGCCCGCCTCGCCGCGATGGCAGGCGGGCTGCGGCCCGGCGTCGCCCTCAGCCCCTGCGGCGGCCTCGGCCGCCTCCCGGCCGAGGCGGCCGCCCGCACCGCCGACCAACTGGCCGCGGCGGGCGTGACGGTGGTCTGCCTGCCCCAGGGCGGCTGCGGCGCCGTCGAGGACCGGCGCCCCGCGCCCGTACGGCTGTTGCGTGCGGCCGGGGTGCGGCTGGCCGCCGGCAGCGGCGCGTTGCGGGACGTCTGCAACCCGGTGGGTCGCGGGGACCCCCTCGAGGCGGCCTATCTGCTCGCCTCGCGCCACGGACTGCGTCCCGAGGACGCCTACGACGCCGTCAGCACGTCCGCGCGGGCCGCCCTGGGCCTGCCCGAGGTCCGGGTGGAGGCCGGCTTCCCGGCCGACCTCCTCGCCGTCCGCGGCGACCGCCTGGCAGGGGTCCTGTCGCTGGCGTACAGCCGGATCGTGATCCACCGGGGGCGCGTGGTGGCCCGCACGAGCGCTGTGCGCGAGTACTGCAACTCGGCGGCCGCCGAGGAGCTGGGCCTGCCACGGCAGGGGCGGGGCGACCCGTCGTAGCGTCGGTCGCGGCCGCGGGGCGGGGGCGTGCGCCCCGGCGCGGCGGAGGCGGCAGGGTCCGCCCCGGACGCCGTCCACGCGGTCGCGCGGTGGCCGATGGGGGCATGCGGTGGCGATTGGGGCTGTGCGGTGGCGGTTGGGGGCGTGCGGCGGCGGACGGGGACGCCCGGGCGTACGGTCGGAACCATGCGCATAGTCATCGCTGGTGGTCATGGTCAGATCGCGCTGCGGCTCGAGCGGTTGCTCGCCGCGCGCGGCAACGAGGTCGCGGGGATCATCCGCAAAGCCGAACAGAGCGACGACCTGAGGACGGCCGGCGCCGAACCGATCGTCCTGGACCTGGAGTCGGCGTCCGTCGAAGAGGTCGCGGAGCGGCTGCGGGGCGCGGACGCGGCGGTGTTCGCGGCGGGCGCCGGCCCGGGCAGCGCGGTGCAGCGCAAGGACAGCGTGGACAAGGGCGCGGCGGTGCTGTTCGCGGACGCGGCGGTCCGGGCGGGCGTCCGGCGCTTCCTGATCGTGTCGTCCATGGGCGCGGACGCTGAGCACCGGGGCGACGAGGTCTTCGACGTCTACCTGCGCGCCAAGGGCGCGGCGGACGCGTACGTGCGGGGACTGGACTCCCTCGACTGGACGATCCTGCGCCCGGGCGCGCTCACGGACGACGCCGGGACCGGCCTGGTCCGTCTGGAGGCCCGCACGGGCCGCGGCCCCGTCCCGCGGGAGGACGTGGCCGCCGTGCTGGCGGAACTCCTCGACTCGCCGGCCACGTCGGGCCTCACCCTGGAGCTGATCGGCGGCTCGACGCCGGTCTCGGTCGCCGTGAAGGCGGTGGCGGGGAACTGAGGCCCTGGCGGCCCGGGGCAGCCTCCGAGGCGGGGCCGGAGCGGCCGCAAAGGCCGGTCCAGGGGCTGTCGGGCGGCCTTCGTGCGGTTGTCCGGGGGCGCGGGGCGCTGCCGCACGCGGGCACGCGCGCGGCGGGGGCGCGCGGCAGCGCCACGTGGGCGGGGGCACGTGCGGCGTGCGGGCGCGTTAGAAGAGCGGCAGCTGTCCCGGAAAGTTCGGGACCACGTACCCGTCCAACGACGGTTGGGCGGCGCCCAGTTGCGCCGTCCTCCGGGAGCCCGGGCAGGAGACGAGGTCCCCGCTCTCCCTGGTCCCGGGCGGGTCGTGCCGGGCGAAGCGTCCGGCGACGACGGCGATCTCGCGACGGCACTCCGGACAGCTTCTGCGACGGCTCGACAGGCTGGACATGAGGTCAGTGTGCCCCAGTGGGCCACGCGGGTACCCCGTGCCCGGACGCGCCCCGCTCGCCGCGCGGAACCGCCGTCACGTCCCTAGCATCCGTACACGTGGCACATACCTTCGAGGAACTCGTGGAGAAGCAGCGTGCGGCCGACGAGGCGCACGCGAGGGTCGAGCAGTTGCGGGACGCGTACGGCGCGCCGACGACCGCTCCTTGGTCGGAGACCCAGACGGACACCTACGAGACGGCCTGGCGCGCCTGGCGCGACCTCGCCCGCGACGCCCAGACCTCGGTGACGGAGTACGCCAAGGACGAGAAGAAGCCCCGCACCGATGTCGAGGTGGAGGTGAAGAGGGCGGCGAAGCCGCCCCAGGGCGCGGACGAGACCCCGGAGAACGGCTGAAACCCCCGCGGAGCCGGGCCCTGGACACGAAGAAACCCCTCCGCTCTGCGTTTCCGCAGTTCGGAGGGGTTTCCTCTCTCAGCGTGGCGGCGCCAGGATTCGAACCTGGGAAGGCTGAGCCGGCAGATTTACAGCCTCACCAGGACTTCCGCGCCACGCTGGGCCTGACCTGCGGCTTGACTGGGTGCAGACGTCGCACAGACCGTTTCCGTCCACACCTCGTCCTGATCATGGATCCGCCCGGCCCCAAACCCGCGCCAGAATGATCATTTTCTGTCTTCGCCGGTTATTCGCTTGCCTACTCGGCACCGACAGGCCGAGACTGGTTCTAGTTGTAGGAAACGCGTGCTTGCGTCCTTCCAAGAAGCGCCGACTTCGCAGGGAGGAAGAGCGAGGCCCGTACAGCGCCAGCACTGACTGAGCGCCGAGGCCGGACTACGCAGGCTGGATGTGCTCCTACCGCTCCCTGTGATGCGGGCCAGGATCCGCAGAGCGTGGGTGCGAGGGCTGGATCGGCAATTCCGGCTCCCGCGTGTATGCCTCCGCGGGAGTGGTTCCCGTGGGGGGACCACGAGGAGGGCCTCAAATGCCTCTCAGCCCCAATTCCGGTGCGACGATCCGCGGTGAGAAGACCGAGCTTCCCAAGCCTGTTCGACGAGTGCCTGACATCCCGGACTCCGTCCAGCACAAGAATCTGCGTGCCGCACTGAAAAAGCACGGCATGAGTGACCAGGCCGCGGGAGCGATCTCGACGATCTGGACCAATCCCGCCGCTGTCCTGCCACAGGTCGAAAACCCCCAGCGCCGCCGCATCCCCGGCGCGGATCTGCTCGTCGTCTCGGGACAGGTGTACACCGCGCGCCTCGCGCCGGACCCGCTGAACCCTCGCAACGCCGACCGGATCAACTTTCCTCTCGCCGGAAGCGCCGGAGCGCCCCCTGCCACTCTCACGCCGACGGCCGAGGCAGGCGTAGGTGAGATGTCCGTACGCGTCGCGAGCCGCGCGGCGCTTGCGGCCCAGCTCACGTGGGCCATGGAGACGACGCGCAACCAGAACGTCCCGAATCCGAGCATTGACGACCAGGGCATCATGGACCCGCCGATCGGCGTCGCCACCACTGTGTCGTACGACGCGGAGGGCGAAAACCCGACCGCCCACATCTTCGTCCGCGAGGGATCGACGCGTACGAGCCACGGTCTCTACTGTCTGCGTGTCAATGCCGACGAGGTCCTGTTCCAGCTGCCTCGCGGCGCGGCTGCCATGCAGACCCACATCGACAAGATCAACAGTTACGCAGACAAGCCGAAGAGCAAAATCGAGGAGACGGAGAAGTCAGCGGTGCGGTGCGCCGTTACCGACTTCGAGCTCATCATCGGCGTGGTACCAGATACCCCCGGCACGGTGGATCTCGCGCAGGCGATCAAGGCCCGCGTCGCCCAGGACCACCTCAACACGAAGACACCCTGGAGCGACCCTGCGAAGTACACGATGCTCGCAGAGGAGTGCCTCCTCGCGGCACGTGCGGCAGCCGTTGTCCCGAGCGATGTTGAAGCCGACTGGCTGGCCGGCCGACTGACTCAGGAGGAGGCCGAGCAGAACAAGATCCCGGCCTTCCTGGACGACCGGGCGGCGCGCATCGTGCACCTCTTCACCACGCGTGAGCCCAAGATCCATGACGCGGTACGCAAGCCCATCGCCCTGGTTCTCGCCGATGGGGAGCCGTTGAACGGGCAGCGCCGCAAGAACGTGACGCTGAGGACCAAGCTTCCGCTCGGGGTCGAGATGATCGCCCGGGAGCAGCGGGGCAAGGCCTCGGAGCCGGACCTGGCGGCTTTCCGCAAGACGCTGGAGAGTGCCCTGCCGTCGCACCTGAGCCAGGCCAACGTGTGGAAGCCGACGCGGCGCACGCCGGAAGCCCTGTTCCAGGCTGCGCTCAAGGAGCTGGAGAACGGCGAGGCTGGCGGACCTGCGGGAACCGAGTTGTGGGTCCGTGCGGCATACGTCCTCGTAAAGCACAAGGCAATCAGCGGCCCGAGACACGACATCGGAGCAGGCAGCGACCGTCGCCCTCCGGCCGACATCATGCAGGAGCTGCTCGAGACCGAGCACGGCCTGCACCATCTGCGGCAGGCGGTCGAGGATGACCGTGCCGGTCTCCGGCCGCGGCAGGTGGACGCTCAGGGACATCCCGAGGCTAGTGCGGCGGGTGCGGACATCTACATCGACAACAGGTTCCTCCGCGAGGATCTGGCCCCGAAGGACAAGGAGAAGCAGGAGCCCCTGGACGAGGAGGCGGCCCTCGAAGCGAAGTACCAGCGCTGGCTCAAGGACACACAAGGTGCCCTCAGGCTTCTGGCTGACGCGATGCGGAACCTCGGAGGCGTTAAGGACGAGAACGGGGTGGCGCTGATCGAACAGCGCGGCCGCGCTCAGGCCCGCCTGCTCAGGGACCAGCTTAAGAACATGCTGGGAACCGCTGAGGACTGGTGGGAGGCGGCCGTAGACGCCGGCCCCTCGGCTAGTGATGACGGGACGAACGAGGACGACGGCACCGAGGACGAGAGCGAGACGGCCTGATGAAGAAGGGCACTTACATGGCGCTCGCCGATCTCTGCGGGACAAGCCTGCTCAAGGCGACGCCCGAAAGGCATTCCGTCGCCCCGGACTTCCTGCCCGAGGTGTCCTGCGCGGTCTATGTCGCCGAGGACCCCAGCGGGACCGTCTGCTACATCGGCTCGGTCTGTCGGCCGCACGATGTGGACGGTCTTGCCAGCCACATCAGGGAGTACCTCCACGACCTCCCGAAGGCCCACAAGTGGGACGGCCTCTACGTCCTGCCGCTGCGCTACTCGACACCGGAGCCGCAGGTACGGCGTATCGCTGGTGACCTCACCGGATGGCTGCTGCCGTACGACCGGGAGCGCTGGCCGACAGCAAGCTGAGTATCCGCGTCAGCCCAGTGGGGGCCGTCCACGTTTTCACGGAGGCCCCCACTGGGAAGCCGCGCGTCGACAAAGCCTTGCCCTGGACGCGAGCCATGAGTGCGAAGACGAGTCCGCGACACGCTACCTCCGGGTGTCGATCACCGAGGTCTCGCCGTCAGCGCCTGGCCGTAGCCTTCCACCATGCGCATAGGTGCGATCACACGGGACGCCGTACTCAGGGCCATCGCCGAGTACGACCAGTTGGGCCGGACTGAGTTCCTCGCGGCGTACGGCTTCAGTGAGTCCCTCTCATACGTCCTCATACATGAGGGGCGGTGGTACGACTCCAAAGCCATCGTCGGAGCGGCACACAAGTGGGACCACGGCCGGGCACTACTTCCAGCAGAGTTCAGCGGAGGCAAGGACCACGCAGCGGCCTGGCTCAAACGCGCCGGGTTCACGGTCAAGACCGTCAAGAACCCCGACTGGGCACGTGACGAGATCATCCTGGCCTGCCGTCTCGTGATGGCCAACGGCTGGAAGGGACTCGACGCGAACGACCAGCGTGTCATCGAGTTGTCCGACCTCCTGCAACTGATGCCAATTCACTCTGAGGTCGACCGCAACGAGAAGTTCCGGAACCCGAACGGAGTGGCTCGCAAGACGTTCGATATCGCCACGCGGCATCCGGACTATCACGGCAAGCCCACCAACGGCGGAGCCCTCGATGTTGAGGTATTGAACGACTACCTTGCCAAGCCGACAGAGATGACTGAGGTGGCTCAGCTCATCCAGCAAGGCATCACCACAGGCGACCTCCAGAGCCTCCCACGAGACGGCGAAGAGGCACTGGACGACTACAGCGCGCCTGAGGGACGACTCCTGATGCGTCGGCACTTGAGCCGGGAGCGGAACAAGTCCCTGCGCAAGCAGAAGATCGCCGCGGTTCTTCGACAGGGCGGACGGCTGAGCTGCGAGGTATGCGGCTTCGACTTCGAAGAGGTCTACGGCGAGCGGGGAGACGGCTACATCGAGTGCCACCACGTCGTCCCGCTGCACGAGGCCGGCGAGGGCCGCACCAGACTCGGCGACCTCGCACTCATCTGCGCGAACTGCCATCGAATGGTCCACCGTCGTGCGCCCTGGCCTACACCGAAGGAACTCCGCGTGCTGGTCGAGACCCGCCGGGTGGGCCAGAACCGCATCCCTGCGCAGCAGCGGAGCGGGTCAGCTGCCGAGGAACCCACTAACCTCGAGTAGAGCCGTCTCCCCCCAAGAGCGGCAAGGCTCCCAGTACGGGAGCCCTGCCGCGCTGGCGATCCCCCGCCCTGCTCATCACGTCCGAGCAACAGGCACGCTCCGTGAGGCCAAGGTTGCTGTTCGATTGCATCAAGAGTCGCTCGGGAGGAAACTTGTTCCATTGGAGTGGACAGCATGAGCATGGATGCCGTCTCAGTAGGGTGGGGGCATGGGGACGGATAGTCGAAATTTTGGATCTTGGCGCCTACGAGGTGGCCGATACGAGCAACACGGCCTTCCCGTAGAGGTCTTGGCCGAGTTCGCGAGGTACGAGCGCCTCGTAGTCGACGTTGCGCGCGGCCTGTACAAGCAGCGGCACGCCACACGCCAGCGCGTACCGCGGGGCTTCGCGTCTTCATTCTCCCTTCGACTTTCCGGCATTCAAACAGGAAGCGTGATTCCTGTTCTTGAGCGAGCCAGAGCCGACTCTGATGCCCTGTTCGACGATACAGACGCGGGGATTTTCGACGAAGCGCGCATCCTGATCCAGGACACTTTGCGATCCATCCAGTCTGGCTCAGGAATCCCTCGGACTTTCCCCCCTCACGCGCTCCGCGAGTTCTCCCGATTCGGACGAAGCCTACAAGACGGCGAATTCATCGAATTTGATAGCGGGAAACAGTCCGCTGCAATTTACTCGCAGCCGGTCCGTCGCCTGATCCATGAGCAGGCCCGCCTGGAGAGGTTTGAGATTGAGACGCTCACCTCAGGTCAAGTGGTGGGCGTTAATGCAGAAAAAGGGACTTTCGACTTCCGTCTAACCAGCGGAAAATCGGTTCCAGGACGCTTCTCGTCCGATGACATTGTTGCAGATCTCAGGCAATATCTAGATCGATCAACGATGGCCCCCACAGTCGCCGTCAATGTTGTCGCCATCCAGTCAATTGATGGCGAGACTATCGAAATCCAAGACGTTCTATCCATCGAACCCGTCCTGCCGCCCGAATGGTCAGAACGCTTGGTGACCTTGCAGGCGCTTGAGAAAGGCTGGCTTGATGGCGTGGGGAAGGAGGTGAGTCGCAAACTACTACGCGAAGTTGAGTCTCTTCTGCTTGAATTCCTCGATGCTCAGATTGAGCGGCCTTACATCTACCCCACGGAAGAGGGGGGCGTACAGCTCGAATGGCCCTTCACGAGGGGTGAGGTCACTGTGATCGTCCTACCTGAAGACAAGGCGGAGGCCTACGCCTTTTCGAAGGAGGACGACAAAGAGATCACTAAGCAATTCCACTGGCGCCAGCTAGAAGAAATTACAGATTTTGTGACCGGGGGGATCACCCAATATGCCGACTGATGACTCTACCCTCCGACCTGGCGAGTCCGAAATAACGAACCAGGAAGAAAAGCTATGGCGTCAAGTGAACCCTAGCTGGGTCCACGACGGACGGGTCAGCAGTCAGCTTTTCCGGCCCACACCCAAAGACACCGGCGAAGTATCGGTAACAAGGTCTTCCCTGGTCACGCCAGAAGAGTCGTACCGCCATCACACTGAGGTACTGGGTTACTCTTCCGTTGGTGTCTATTACGTGGATGTCGCAGAAGTGCACGAGGTCGGCCTAAGAGTCGTCGATGATTCCCAGGTTGACGACGGTTTCGAACGACCTCCGGCTCACGCCTACGTCGATTTCAAGGCAGTACAGAGCAAGGGCGACCAACACAAGCGCGCCAGCACCTTGCGTGACAAGGCAGAGAAACATGGCTGGCAGTACGGTCCTATGACGCGCTAGCCACCAGGGCGAAGTGCAACAGCACGCATCCGTGTCGCCTCGACTCACTGCCCTCCCTTTGAATCACCACTGGCAGAACGCAACTGAGGCGTCGTAGCCCGACTTGTAGCGCGGCCAGCGACGCCCCGCAGGATCCGTCCGTGGCTTCGACCCCAGGTCTTCCCCGGAACCGCCTCACTGGGGTGCTGATCGGGCCCCTTGCCCGCCTCGTACCTGCCGGCAACCGATACAGCGGCCAGGTCCGTGCCGCAGAATGGGTGTTCCGGCAGAGGTCGGCAGAGGTCGGCAGAGGTCGGCAGCCGCGAGCTCCCCTCAAGATTGATCGGCTACTCCCTCCCTACCCGCTCGCAGAGGCTTCCGGAATTCAGCGGACAACAACGGATGCGCACGGACTGGGGGCAGATTGAGACCGGGGTGGTGTGCACACCTGGACCGCGCGAACTGGTGCCCCTCTACCCCTCACGAGATAGACCGAGCGCCTCACTCGACTCAAGCAAGGCCCGATAAGGGTCGCCCTCAAAGCCAGGATACGACGCTGTGGTTAGCTGCAACCTCCACAATAGACCTTGGACTCTGACGAATTTTCTCGCCAAGAATACCCTGACAGTTTCAGACGGGTGGTCTGCGTAATATATCTCAAGTTCACGAACTACAGAATGCAACTCTTGAGGCCCGTTACTCAATTTAACTAGCCCGCCATGACGCTCCAGAATACGCCAGAGCCTCACAACATCGGCCGAAAACACCGAAATCCGGTCGAGAACCAGACCCTCTGGCGGCACAGATGGTACGCAAATATCCCCGAGAGTGCAATTGAATTTAAAGGACGCCATCTTCAGGTGTCGACTCGACACGATCACAGGATATCCGCCCCAGTCTTCCATCACCCCATTCTCTACAGTGGCAAACTCCGCAGCCGCAATCCCGATATGATCAACAAGGGGACGCGGACCACCATAGCGGTAGGCCTGATTGAGGTCCACCAACCCCTCTATGACTTTCGCATCCTGCGCACCGTCGGTAAAGGTGAAAAATCCGCTTCGCTGCAGTGCCTCTCTTGCTGCACCCGCCATCTATGCACCCCTTACATGACCGAGCTAACCAGGCAGGCTAGCCCGTACGTGAACGTCCACATGGTGACGGTGAAGAGCAATGATGCAAATTTGCGAGTCCGACGCCCAGGTATTGAAATAGATGCAACATTAACGAGCAGAAGCCCTATCGCCACCCCAAAGGCGAGAGAGGTTACGGCGACCTTGACCGTCGGGGTCATGGATCCTGCTTTAAAGAATGCAAAAATGAAACCCAGGACGACACCTTGGACAGTGACTGCAAGGCCGGCACCCGTCGTCACGATCCCAGGCAACTTGTCATCGCCTTGCTGAGCGGCAGGCTGCTGGGCAGCGCCTTGCTGAGCGGCAGGCTGCTGGGCAGCGTTTTCCGCTTTATCCTGTCGAGATATCCTCCCCCACCATGCCTGGACGGAGAAGAAGAAGCAGATAAAACCACTAAGGATACCTGTTGCTGCGACAAGACTGGCGTCAACGCCCAATACAGCTAAGAACGCGGTGGCGCCAGCAGCAAGGAGCGTTCCGACGAGGCTCGCCCACCCGAGAAGATGCGTCCAGGCATCATGTTGCTGCTGCGGCTGTACCTGCCCTATTGCCATGCGTCCTCCTCGCGGCTTGGCGAGTCGGGAAGTCAATGGGGACCTCTCCATGTTGCGCCAACCCCCGATGCGCTGCCACTCGGCCCCGAGAAGGGCGTCCTTGCCCATGGAGGGACGCCATGGCGTCGGGCGTGAGGGCACGTCTCCTGCAGGTGCGTACGCTCATCGGCTTGTTGCAGCCGTGGGAAGCTTGAACGAGGTGCCAGCCACACACGGAGGTAGATGGGTGTCGCAATCGGCCAGCGCTCGGGGGACCTATCTGAAAGTCGCGGAAGCGATCAAGGCTCGCATTGAGGCGGACCCCGAGATGACGGAGCTTCCTTCCGCGGCTGATCTCATGCGCGACTACAAGATCTCGCGCGGTGTTGCGCTGCGCGCCTTCGGTGTTCTCCAGCGCGATGGCGTGGCCGAATCGGTCCCCGGTGGACGGTGGCGCGTCGTACGGGTCGGTGAGCGGTCCGACCGGCGCCCGCTCGATCAGCGGATCGCGGACATCATCACGGCTGATGGGCTCGAAGCGGGGGAAGCGTTCCTGAGTGCTTCCGCGCTGGCTGAACGGTTTGGGGTATCACGTCCCACGGTAGCCAAGGCGCTGGAGAAGTTGGAAACCGCCGGCGTGCTGGCGGGGGGAGGACAAGGCAAGGTGCGGACGGTCCGCGCCGTGCCGACGCGAGAGGAGCGTTTCTAGCTTGCCGAAGTTGACGGAGTGGGCTTACCCCCTAGCTGAGTCCCTGCTCGCTGAACCGCTACCCCGACGGTGGAAGCACTGCCTTGGGGTTGCGGAGAGAGCGCGCACGATCGCCCTCGTTCTCGACCAGGACGCGGACCTGCTGGAGGCCACAGCGGTGCTGCACGACATCGGGTACGCGCCGGACCTGGCCAAGACGGGCTTTCATCCGCTGGATGGTGCGCGCTACCTCCGGGACGTGGCCGGCGCCGACGCACGAGTAATCAACCTGGTTGCTCACCACTCCTGTGCCTGGATGGAGGCGGAAGCGCGCGGCATGCGCGAAGAGTTGGAGGGCGAATTTCCCCGCGAGAGTGCGCACCTGAACGACGCGCTCTGCTACTGCGACATGAACACGACGCCCGACGGCACGCCCACGAACCCGATCGACCGGATCAACGAGATCACGGGACGGTACGGGCCCGACAGTCTGATCGGGACGTTCATCCGCCGAGCCGAACCCGAGATTCTCGCCTGCACGTATCGCGTCCTCGAACGCGTCGCCGCCGCCAAGCGTCAGCCGATGTAGGGAGCCGTGCGCGTCTTGTCCATGGCGTGCTCGATACGGAGCCGCATGGTGGGGTGCACGTCCAGCGTCATCAGGTCCGCCGGGTCTACCCAGCGGACCTGTGTCGTCTCGTTGCTCGTACGGAGTGCACCGCCGACCGGCCGCGCGCGGAAGCAGATGCTGAACTGCTGGCGTACCTCGCCGTCGTCGTACTGCATCACGTGCCCAGGGTCCGTGTAGAGCCCGGACACGTCGACGACTTCCGCCTTGATCCCGGTCTCTTCCCAGACTTCGCGCACGACGGTGTCACTGATCGACTCCCCCACGTCGTGACCGCCGCCGGGCAGTGCCCAGCGCCCGTTGTCGGATCGCTGGATCATCAGCACCTGTCCCACGTCGTTTTGCACGAACGCGACGACGGACGGCACGACCGAGTTGGCCGGCGGGGCGTCGGGGTCGTGCAGGTAGTCGATACGTCCCATGACTCAGGCTCCCGTGATGCTCTCTATGTCCTGCTCGGCGATCGGTCGGGCGTTCTCCCAGGTGTGTTCGATGCTATGCGCGTACGTGTCGAAGAGGCCTCCGCCGGGGAGTCGGCGCAGATGCAGAACGGGCGCCATGTAGGCGCCGAAGCCGTAGACGTGCGGGTTGACCAGCATCTCGTCATCGGCCCGGTAGATGGAGTTGTAGAGCGTGGAGTCGTGCAGCCTGAAGCCGATGTCTGGGTGACTGCGCATCAGGGGCCGGTAGAGCACCAGGGCGTTGCGGATTTTCCCGTCCATGATCTGGTGACCCTCGTCGATGCCGCGCTGCCGGACGGCGGCGCAACCAGGGTCTCCGAGCAGGATGCGGACCTGGGCCCCCGCCTTCACCTTCGCTCTCACCAGGTCGTGGAACAGCGGATCTTCCGAGAGGAATAGCCCGGAGTAGACAAGCACGTCCAGGTTCCGCTCAGCCCGCCCGTAGATCTCTCGCCACAGCCCCGACGGCACAGTGTGCCGATGCGGGTAGACGGCCGCTATCTCGGCTTTGGTCAGGTCCGCCGCGCTGTCGACATTGCGTTCGTCGTCCCACAGGGTCGTAACGTCGACCCTCAGCGCCGCCGCCGTCGCGTACTGGTGGCGCCGATAGGGAGACTTGCCCTGCGTGATCCAGCGTTCGACTGTCTTCGGGTTGACGTTGATCTGTTCAGCGAGGCTCTGCACGGTCATGCCACGGGCCAGGAGAGCGGACCGTAAGCGCTCGTTCGACATCTGCACCCCCGTTGGGACGTCTAGGGACTTCTTGACCGTAGCCAGAAGTCCCCAAGCTGTCTACGTGCGGGGTAACCAACTCCCCTGACCTGCGGCGATTCTGAATGTGCGCCAAGAAGTCCCGGAGCAAAGACCAAGAGGTTCCGTCGATGTACTTGACGGACCCTCATGCAGTACCTGTAAAACAGGTACTGCAACAGCCGAACGCAACAACTCGGCTGAAGGCGGCTTCATGTCGCATGCGCAGCAGGACCCCGCCGGACCCGCTTACACGCGGTTCGAGCGGCAGGGGAGACGTAAAAGTCCGTCGTCTTCACGGATCGATCGGTGTCATCGGCTAAGCCGCTGGTCTGACCCTCGGGCGTAGACCCAGGGACCGGATCACGGGGATCCCGTTGATTGGGCCGCACCCAGCCCATGGCATCCAGGGAGCAACCACTCAGCGAGTGACGACTGAGTGGCCGCGGTGACCGCGCGCCGGCCAAGCGAAGGGAGCAAGGCGCGTACGGAGCCGCGAGACGACAGTGACGGGCTTTCCCGTCACTCGTCATGCGGGCAGGACGTCGGCTTCACGTCGGTGTCCTGCCCGTTTGATGAGGACTATCGAAGGTCCCACCCACACCGCGTCCCGGTGCGGTTCCTTTCCCACGGCGCGCGCCCCGTAGAGGCACCTCCGGACGCGTTCGAGCCGTCCCCTGTGAGGAGAGACGTCCATGAAGTGCATCGTTGCCGGTCATCAGGCCGTCACCACAATCGAGTTCGCGGAACTGGCGCTGGGCACCCCGGTCGAGCTGTGGCTCGGGGTCGAGGGCGAGACGGCAGAGGAGCGCGCAGCCCGCTTGGACGCGGCGCGCGACATCCTGGCCGACCCCGAGTACCACAGCCTGCCGGACGACCTGGTCCGTCTGGCCGCGCGGGTGGTCGAGGACCACCCGGACCTGTTCAACGTGATCCCGCTGGCCTGCCCCGCCCGTCGCCGTCCGGCACGCCGGGGGGCTGCGGCATGAGCGACGGGCTGACGCTGGACGACCTGTCCGTGCCGCTGCGAGCGCTGCGCCTGCTGGCCGGTGACTTCGGGCACCTGGCGGCGCCGGCCGTGCGGGTGTCGACCATCTGGCCCGACCGTCTGGAACTCGGGTTTCACGGGGACTTGGCCGACTTCGAGGCATGGCGCGACGCGCTGGGGATTGCCCCGGCCGCCGTGTCCCACAACGTTCAGAGCGGGGGCCACACGCACGTTCTGCGCGCATCCGCCCAGTACGCGGGTGCCGCGCTGGAGCTGGTGGCCTACGCCGAGGTTCCCACCGCGGCGCAGGCTGCGGCGGCGGTCTGATGTCGCCGACGGAGGCATTCTCCCGAGAAGGAGTGAAGCAGTGATTCATCCCCCGGAAAGGTCCCTGAGCAGGGGACAGATCATCCTGCTGAGTCTCGCCGCAGTGCCCATGGTCGGCTTCGGCGGCATGGGCGCGTGGGGCACCTACAGCAACATCACTTCCGTGTTCCACCGTTCTGCGACCGCGCTGGGTGTGGTCGCAGCCGGTGAGGGCGCAACGCTGGTCCTCGCCCTGACCCTGGTTGCCCTGACCGCGCTTGGGCAGTCCTCCCCGCTGGCCGTGCGGCTCGGGTTGTGGATGCTGCCGGCGGTGGCGTCCCTGACCGGCGCAACAGTGGCGCAGTCGATCCGGGACGCGGTGGTGTTCGCCGTGACACCGATCGCCATGTCCGCCTCCGCCGAGGGGCTGGGTCTGGTGGCGCGCCGGATCGTGGTCTTCTGCACGGGTGTGGATGCGGAAGCACAGCGCCGTAACGCGGCCGTTCTGCAGCGCCTCGCCTACCATCGCGCCCGCGCCGCGAACCACCCCGACAAGAAGGCGCGCAAGAGCTCGGAGCTGGAGTCGTGGAAGCTCGCCAAGAAGGTCGGCGCGGGTGATGTCCTGCTCGGGGCACACCTGGTCGACGTCCAGCGCGAGCGGATGACGGTCGGCGCGGACGCGGCCCTTGCGGGCATGTTCCACCTCCCCGTCACGGCCCCCGCGCTTCACGCCCCAGCGACCCCGGAGTCGGCCGCCGTCGAGGATGGAGCCGTCACGGCCGTCACACCCCCCGTGACGGAGGAAGACACGCAGGTCACTCCCCTGCTGGAGACCGTCCCGGCTGTGCCCGTCACGCCCGTGACGGACGACGTCACGCCCGTGACGCTGGACGAGATCGCCGTCGTGGCCGGGGTGGCGACGCCGGTAGCGGGGGAGCCGCTGACAGACGCTCAACTTGTGGTCGTCCTACGGCACCTGCGCTACTCCGACGACCCGCCGCTGTCCTACCGGCAAGCCGTCGCAGCGTTCCGCGAGGCCGGTTTCGTGGGCGGGGAAGAGCGGGTGCGCCGGGCGTGGGGCTCGCTGATGTCCCACGAGGAAACCGGCACCTGACCGACCAGTCCGGCATACACCAATGACGGCCAGCCCAGGACTAGTGGGCTGGCCGTCGTTGCGACTGCCGGAAGCAGTCGACCGCACCAGTGAAGCAGACCCGGAAAGCCCCGGCGAGCGGCACCCTCGCAGACCTGGAAAGCAGACCCGGCGAGCCGACATCACGACAGCACACCGCCTGAACTCCGCTTCTTTCAACGCAGAGACCCGGACGCCCAGCCCTGGAAAGCAATGCGTCCGGGTCCTGCTCTCCTCCGCGAAGGAGTGACCCTCAGCATGACCGAGACCACCACCGAACCGGTAGCCCACCCGACGGCCACAGCACCCCCGCCCACCCCGATACCGCCCCGCGAGACGACGCCAGCGCCCGCCGCCCAGCCCACGCCGGTCCATACGCCGGGTGGTATCCCTGTGCTGCCGCTGGCCCTGTCCGGCACCAACGGCGCCGTCAGCGCGGTGAGCACCGTTGCCCTGGTGGGTGGCGGTCCCGTGGCGCTGGCTGTGGCCGCGGGCGGCGCGGCCGTCCTCGGCACGGCCGCCGCCGTCCGCGCGCGCCGCAGCAACCGAGAGCGCGGTAAGGCGACCGTCGGCAAGTCCGGCCGCCGCAGCGCTGCTGCGTCCCGCAGTACGGGCGGCACTTCCGCGGGCGGCCGGGGACGCGGGACCCGTTCTAAGCTGCGCAACGGGGCGGGGAGGTCCGGCTCGCTGCGCGGCATGGGCGTGACGGGCGGCCGTCACGCCGCCCGTCACGCGTCACGCCCCACCACGTCACGTGCCGCGGGCGCGGCCAGCGTCGGCCGCACGGCGACTACGCGGCCCGGTGCGGGCCGTGTCGGGCAGGTGCGAGCGCTGCGCCGGGCGGGCAAGGAGCAGGCTCCGACGCGTTCCGCGGCCCGGCAGCAGACCACTGCAGCCCGCCGCGCCGTCGCGGACGCCCGCCGTGACGCCCGTGCCGCCGCCCGCGTCAACAAGACCGCCGGCTCGAAGGGGTGGGCGGGCCGCGCGGCCGGATGGGCGGGCGGCAAGGCCGCGTCCGGCACGCGTGCCCTGGTCGACAAGGCCCGTAAGGCGCGTGACCGGAGCACCAACGCGCAGGTCGACGCCAAGCGGGGGCAGGTGCGCAAGGCGCCCGCCCGCCGCAAGGCCCGTTGGGGCCTGCTGAAGTCCGCCGCCCGCTTCCAGGGCCGCCGCTTGCTCGCCGCGCTCGTGTCCGGTGCGGCCGGGGTGCTCGGGTGCCTGACCACGCCGCTCGGTCGCAAGCTCGGGTGGCGGTGGCTGATGCACCCCGGCCGGAGGCTGTACCGGCGGCTGATGGAAGCCGCCCACGTCCAGCGTGCCGCTCGTGACGCTGCGATCCGGGCGCTGCAGGCGGAGGAAGAGGCCGCGACCGAGGAAGACCCGAACGAGATCGGGGACCGCGTCGAGCGTCCCGCCCACCTCATCCCCTCAGCTCCCACGGCTGGTCAGGAGATTCACGTGTCTGGTTTCAAGTTCGAAGAGGCCGCGGCCGAGATGGAGAACGCGGCCCGCACCTACGAGCCCGACGGGAACATGGAAGTTCTCGCGATGATCGACAACCTGCCCACGGCGCTGCTGTCGATCGCCAACACCTTCCGCATCCTGGCCGAGCGCTCCGACGACGAGTTCGCCTTCGAGAAGGACGTCGCCGCCGGCTTCGACGACATCCACCAGACCCTGCTGAACGCGGTCGACGCGGCCGAGACCCTCGTACCGCTGTTCCGCAACGTGCACGAGCAGGACATCGCCCGCCACGAGGACCCCCGCAACGGCACCGAGGCCGAGAAGGGCTGGAACGTCTAAGCCATGACCACCACCGAGGCCACCATGTCCAGCAGCAAGAACAGCACGTCCAAGCAGCAGCCGGCCGAGCACGGCGGTGGTCCGGTGTGGGACTGGGCGGCCGGTCACGGGTCCGTGACCGGTGCCCTGTCCGCCACCACCGGGGCGTTCGCCGTCGCCACCACCGGCGCCGCGACCGGCATGCCGCCCGGTTGGGCGCTCGCCGTCGGCGCGGCGGGCGCGATCGGCCACACCGCCGCCGGCATCCGCCTCAGGAACGCCGGCCGCACGATCGCCGCCCGCGCCGCCTCCTGGCTGGTCGGTGCCGGGTGGACGACGTGGGCCATGATGCACGGGCCGCTCACCTGGCAGGCGCTGGGCTCCCTCGCCGTCATCGGCGTCGGGACGGCGACCGTCACCCGCTCGACGAACCTCTACGAGGAGGCCCGCGAGGAGGAGGCGCTGCACGCCGAGGAGCGGGCGGTGGCGCTGGAGTTGTCGCAGGAGCGGCGGGCGATCGCCGAGGAATGGGTGGACCGCATCCGGCGGGTGTGCGGCGTGAGCGTGCGGGTGCTGGCGGTGGAGCACTGGCCGACCGGTACCGGGTTCACGATCGACGCTGAGCTCCCCGGCGCCACCACCTTCGACCAGATCGCCGCGCGGGCGGCGGGGCTGTCTGCGGACGCGCACCTGCCGCACGGCTGCACCGCCACCGCCGGCCCCGGTGTCCACCAGGGCCGCACCCTCATCGACGTCTCCACGGTCAACGCCCTGGAGACGGAGACGCCCTACCCGTCGGACTACGCGCCGCTCTCGCTGCACACGGGGATCCCGTGGGGCTACCGCTCGAACGCCGAGCACATCCAGACTTACCTGCGTGAGCAGTGCGCGCTGGTCGTCGGGCCGACCGGGTCGGGCAAGACGAACATGGTGCACGTGATCCTGGCCGGGTTCGCCCGCGCCACGGACGTGCTCACGTTCGTGATCGACCTGAACGCCGGATCGGCAGGCCTGTCGTGGGTGCTGCCCGCCCTCAACCACCAGCCCCGCGAGGGCGAGCGTCCGATGCGGCCCGGCATCGACTGGCTCGCCGGAACGGTCGAAGAAGCCCTCGTCATGCTGGACGCGGTGCTGCGGATCGGGAAGCAACGCAAGATCGTCTATCAGGCGCTGATGGCGCGCGAGGACACCGACCTGTTGCCGGTCGGCCCGTCGATCCCGCAGATCATGCTCGTCATCGACGAGGGCGCCGAGATCCTCACCAGCACCGACAAGACGCTGAAGGAACTCGCGAAGAAGATCCTCGAAGTGATCCGCATGCTGCGCGCCATGGGCATCCGCACCGTCCTGACCGCCCTCGGCTCCACCGGCGCGGTGCTGGGCAACCTCATGATCCGCCGCGAAGCCAAAGTGCGGGTCGCGCTGACCGGCGGAGAGAAGGAGGGCATGGACCTCAGCAAGCTGTTCCCCGGCGCCCGCGGCCTGAAGGTCGACCAAGCCCCCTACAAGGGGGCCGGGTTCATGGGCACTCCAGAGTCGCCTGCAGCGTTGTTCAAGTGCTGGCGGATCCTGCCCAGCCAGATCCGCGAGATCGTCGCCACCACCAGCGAACGCCACCCCGTCCTGGACGACGTCTCCGCCAAGGCGGCCGGGGAGGCGTACGCGCGGCGGTGGGACGCCGACCGCATCGACTGGATGCACCACCCCGAGCCCACCCCCCTCACCCCCGCCGACAGTGTGGCCGGGGAGTCGCGGCGGGGGCTGAACCTATCCGCCCTGCGCGACCAGCCCACAGACCAGCCCGGACCGGAGCAGGGGTCGGGTTCGGACGTCGACCGGCTCGCGGACGCGTTCATGCGCGAGATCGACGAACACTTCGGCACCACCGCCGAACCCGACCGCTCCCGCCCCGAGCAGGAACGGCCGCAGCGTCCGGGACTGAACCTGTCCGCCCTGCGCGACAACCACGACAGCACCCCGCAGCAGGCGGCGGCCGGCCGGGACGGCGGGCCGGACTGGCTCGCGGACGCGATCGCCGCCATCGGCGACGCCGGCACGGCGGGCATGAAGCCGTCCGCCGTCGCCGACCGAGTCAACCGCAGCCGACAGGCCGTGCGCGAGGCACTCAAGGCGGCGGCGGAGCGAGGGGAGTTGGTCTACCGGGACAACGGACCGCACTCGGTCTACGTCCACCCCGACCACGCCTGAATCGCTCACAGACGGCTACCGGCTACTGGCTACCGGAAACTTGCCACTAGCCACTAGAACGCCCTACTACTGCCCAACAGCGGCCTCTGACAGGTGTTTTCCGCTTGCCAGTAGCCACTAGCCACTGACCACTACAACCACACACCGTGACCAGCGGGAGCCCGCCCGGAACCGTTCCGGACGGGCTCCCGCACGTGAACGGCTCGCCGGAAGGAGCACCGCATGCACCACCGCGAACCGCACGGCAACATCGCCCCCCACATCCCCGCCGACGTCTACCACCGCGCCCAGGCCACCGGGCAGCCGGTCGTGATCGTCGTCAACGACCGCCCCCCGGCCGGCGTCGAGTGGCGGCGGTTACTACTGCCGTTCGCGATCGCAGGCGCGACCGTCGCCGGCGGCTGGGGACTGGTCGCCGCCCTGTGCTACCTGCTCGACTTCGCCGCCCACACCGCCACCGTCATCGCCGGCGCCGCCGGACCCATCGGCGTCGGCGGCATCACCCTCAAACTCGCCCGCTCCAAGTGACCTTTCGTCAGGAGATCAGCATGTCGTTCGGAGAGACCCCGATCACCGTCATCGGCAACCTGACCGCCGACCCGGAACTGAAGTTCACCGAGGGCGGCGCCGCGCTCGCCCGCTTCACCGTCGCCGCCACCCCGCGCACCTTCGACCGCGACTCGAATCAGTGGAAGGACGGCACGTCCACGTTCTTCCGCTGCGCCGCCTGGCGCGCCCTGGCCGAACACGTCGCCGAATCGCTCACGAAGGGCTCGCGGGTGGTGCTGTCCGGGCGGATCCGTCAGCACGACTGGAAGACCCCGGAGGGCGAGAACCGCTCGATGCTCGCCGTCGAGGTCGACGAGATCGGCGCGTCCCTGCGCTTCACCACCGTGACCGTCAATGGCAAGCGCCCGGCCCGCCCCGCCCCCGCCGGGGACGACGCATGGGCCACTGCCGACAGCACCACGGCCAACGGGACCGACGCCGAACCCCCGTTCTAGCTACGCCAAGGGCGGCCCCCGCAATCTCGCCAAAGAACCGGGGCCGCCCTTGTCAGCCAGCACCCGTCAAGGAACTGGAGACATCCAGCATGACCCAACGCACCGACATCCGGCGAGCCCCCGGCTCGCCGCCCCGCATCGTGGCGCTGTGCGCCGGCTACGGCGGACTCGAAGCGGCGATCCGCGCCGGGACCGGCGGCGCGCCGGTCGCGTTCGCGGAGAACGACCCGCACGCCGCGGCCGTGTTCGCCGCACGCCACCCGAACACGCCGAACCTCGGGGACATCACCGCCGTGGACTGGCACCGGGTGCGGGAGCTGCACCGGCCGGACACCGTGGCCGCCGGCTTCCCCTGCCGCAACATCTCCAGCGCCGGACGAAGGGACGGGATCAATGGCCAGTGGTCGCGAGTCTGGAAAAACGTCGCTGAGGCTGTGGGCGTCCTTCGACCGCGTCTCGTGTTCCTGGAAAACGTGGCGGCGATCCGCTCGCGGGGGCTGGACGTCGTCGCCGCGGACCTGGCCGCGCTCGGGTATGACGCGCGGTGGACATGTCTACGAGCTGGTGACCCCGAAGTCGGCGCCCCGCACCAGCGCGACCGCTGGTTCGCAGTCGCCCATCCCGCTGCTGAAGACCCCCACCTCCCAGCTTGGGGTCAACGGCGGCCCGCAGCCCCCGGCCAAGCGCAAGGCGGGCGGGCACGGGCCGACGCTGGAGGACGAAGCGGTCTTCCTGCTCCCCCTGTGGCCGACGGACAGCTGAGCCTGCTGCCCACCCCGGCAGCCCGGGACTGGAAGTTGGGCGACGCCTCGAACCTCCTCGGCCGCAACGCGCGCCCGCTGAACGAGTTGGCCGTCAGCCTGCTGCCCACGCCCACCGCGAGCAGGTACGGCCGTAACCGGTCCGCGTCGCACGGAGCGAGCTCCCGCCCGTCGATCGAGTACCTGGTCCGCGACCTGCTGCCCACGCCGAAGGCCTCCGACGGCCCCTACGACAGCACCGGCGCGCACAACAGCCACGGCACCTACTACCTGCCCGGCCAGGCCGTGCGCCTCGACCCACGCTGGATCGGGCACAACGGCGTCGACTTCGGCCCCGCCGTCCGCCGCTGGGAGCACGTCACCGGCCGCCCCGCGCCCTGCCCGACCGAGCCCGGCACCCGCGGCAACCGGCGCCTCTCACCCGCGTTCGTCGAGTGGATGATGGGCCTGCCCGAGGGGTGGGTCACCGCCGTGCCCGGCATCCCCCGCAAGGAACAGCTCAAGATCCTCGGCAACGGCGTAGTCCCCCAACAGGCCTGCCACGCCTACGGCCTGCTCCTCGGAGCCGACACGGCCGCGCGGCGGGACGGGAGGGCCGCGGCATGACCGGCGTCCCGCTCGTCAATGTGCTCGACATGCCCACCGTCGACCTGGGCCATCTGCATCTGCTCGCCGCCGCTCTGTGCCCCGCAGAGCGCGGCTGGCCCGTCATCCCGCTGCACCCCGGAAGCAAGCGGCCCGCAGGACACCCCGAACGCTCCTGCCCCGGCATCGGGCGCTGCGAGGACGGGCACCGCACCCCCGAGGAGGGCGCCACCACCGACCCCCACCTGATCCAGGCGGCATGGGCGCGGCGGCCGTACAACGTGGGGATCGCGACCGGTCCGGCCGGCCTGGTCGTCGTCGACCTGGACGTATGCAAGCCGCAAGAGCCAGAAGGAGCGCCTGACGGTGCCGCTTCTCTTGCAGCGCTCTGCGAGCGCGCCGGACAGACCCTCCCGGCCACCTACCAGGTGCGGACTCCCAGCGGAGGCCGCCACCTGTACTTCACCGCCCCGACCGGCGGACGGTTGAAGTGCAGCGCGGGCCGACTCGGAGCGCACATCGACACCCGCGCCTGGGGCGGCTACGTCGTCGCCCCCGGCAGCACCACCCCCCAAGGCGCATACGAGATCCTCGACGACGCCTCCGTAGCCGCACTCCCGCACTGGCTCACCGCCCTACTCGTCGAATCGCCACAGCGCGCCAAGCCCATGGCCGTCACGCCGGTACGCGACGGCACACGGACCGCCCAAGCGGCCCTGGAACGCGAGACGGCCGCCGTCCGGGCCACGTCGGAGGGCGGCCGCAACACCCGGCTACTGGCCGGCGCACGCGCCCTGGGCCGCTTCGTCGCATGGGGCGAGATTCCCCGAAGCGTGGTGGAGGAGGCTTTTCAGGCGGCCGGCGAGGCGGCCGGACTGCCCGCGGCCGAGTGCCGGGCCACCATCCGCAGCGCCCTGAACTGGTCCATCCGCACCTGCCGACCGCGGGAAACCGCATGACCACCCCCGCCGCCCTGAAAAGCCATCCCGACACCGCCGACCAGCCGGACACCGCCAACACGACCACACCCCCGGCTCCCGAGTGCGGCCGAAGGAAAGCCGCCCGTCAGGGCGTCCTTTCAGCCCTTCCCGCCGAACAGCGCCCAACCGGCCCCCTGCGCAGCAGCGCTGAGGATCCGACGCCGGACCGGCCGGGGATCCGCATCTGCGCCCCGCCGGTCTGCCGCCACCACTACGACGGAGCCCGCTGGTCTAAGCGCTACAGCGACACCCCCACCGCCGCCTACGTCTGCGCCTGCGGGCAGACCGGCGCGGCCACCGGACAGCACGCCGTCGCCGCCCTGGTCGCCGAGTACGACGGCCACAAGGACGTTTGCACCGGCACGGCCGCTCCGCACACCGAAAGGAGGAACGCCGCATGACCCACACCGCGCCCGCTCCGTCCATCGACGGCGCCGCCCTGCTCGACGAGGTCGAAGCGTTCCACCGACGCTTCAACATCTTCCCCACCGAACACGCCTACGTCGCCGTCGCCCTGTGGGACGCCCACGCCCACCTGATGGACGCGTTGGACGGCACCGCCCGCATCGCCTTCCTCAGCCCCGAACCGGGTTCCGGAAAGTCGCGTGCACTGGAGATCATTGAGACGCTCACGCCGCGCGCTGCGACCACCGTCAACGCCTCCGCGAACGCCCTGTTCCGGCTCGTCTCCGCAGACGAGGGCACACCCACCCTCCTCTTCGACGAGATTGACACCGTCTTCGGTCCCAAGGCGGGCGGGAACGAGGAAGTCCGCGGCTTCCTCAACTCCGGTTACCGGCGCGGCGCCAAGTCCCTGCGCTGCATCGGGGACGGATCCGACCAGAAAGCAGGCTTCTTCCCGTCGTTCTGCGCGGTCGCCATGGCCGGACTCGGCACGCTGCCGGACACGATCCTGACCAGGTCAGTCATCATCCGCATGCGGAAGAAGGCGCCCAACGAGAAGTGTGAGCCTTACCGGCGCCGCGTCCACGAGAAGCAAGGTCACGTCCTGCGGGACCGGCTCGCCGACTGGACCGCCACCCTGCACGATCAGGTAGCCGAGGCGTGGCCCGAGATGCCCGAGGGTGTCACGGACCGGCCGGCGGACGTGTGGGAACCGCTGCTCGCGGTCGCCGACGCGGCCGGCGGGCACTGGCCGGCCCGGGCCCGCGCGGCGTGCATCGAACTCATCAAGTCGGCGAGCAGCAACGACGAAGCCTCCCTCGGCGTACGGCTGCTGACCGACCTGCGCGACAAGGTGTTCTGCGGAGTCGACAAGATGCCCACCGCGGCCATCCTCGAAGTCCTCCTCTCCCTCGACGACGCCCCATGGGCCGATATGAGCGAGGACGGACAGGCAATCAAGCCGCTCACTGCCCGCCGACTGTCCAAGCTCCTCAGCCAGTACGTGCGCCCCGACAACACCCCGATCAAGCCCAAGGGGATCCGGGTCGGCAGCACCACCCCCAAGGGCTACTACGCCGAAGACCTCACCGACGCGTGGAACCGCTACTGCCGCCCCGACCCCGGGAAATCCGCAACATCCGCAACATCCGCAACACCCCAGGTCAACAGCGGTGAATCTGTGGCGGAAGACCCTTCCGAGACCCGCCACATGTTCGTGGAATCCGACACACGCACCCTGCGCAGTGTCGGCTGACACCACCCGCCCGCATAGGTGTCGCCGCACGTAGGTGCGGCCGGACTTATCCGCAACAGAAACGGCATCCGCCACAGATTCAAGCCGCTGACCAGCAATGTTGCGGCGTGGCGGATGTTGCGGATCCCCCAGAGGCGCGGAAACGCCTTCCCTGCTCTCCCCACTGCTGATCCGAGGAGACGCCGCCATGGCCGCCCCTGCCCGTAGCCGCCACTCCCCCATAGACGAGTGGCTGCCGCTCAGCGAAGTACTCACCGAACTCAACATCACCCGCGCCACCTGGTACCGCTGGCGCAATCGTGGACTCGGTCCCGAGGCGAAGCTCACGCCGACCGGTCGCGTGCGCGTGCGCCGCAGCGTCCTGGACGCCTTCATGAACGAAATGGATGCCGCGTGACCGAGTGGAGTTACACCGTCAAGATCTGGGCCATCCGGAAGCGCGAATACCGGAACCCCTACCAACTCCGCTGGAAGGTGGGCAACCGCCCCCACTCGGAGACCTTCCAAACGCTGGGCCTGGCGGAGAGCCGCCGGGCCCAGTTCATCACCGCCTCCCGCGAGGGTGAACCGTTCGACGTCGACAGCGGACTGCCAAAGTCCATGGTCGCGAAGAAGCGGGACATCTCGTGGTACGAGCACGCCCGGAACTACATAGAGATAAAGTGGGACGACTCCCCCGCGTCGACCCGCCGTACGCTGGCCGAAGCCATGGCCACCGTGACGCCCACCTTCGTGCAGGACACGAAGGGCATGCCGGATCCCAGAGTCGTCCGGCCGGCGCTCTACGGCTGGGCCTTCAACAAGAACCGTTGGGATGAGGAGCCCCCCGCCGAGGTGGCCAAGGTGCTGGACTGGTTCAAGCGCAAGTCGCTCCCCACGTCCTCGCTCTCTGACCTGGTTCTCGTACGGACCAGCCTCCGAGCGATCTCCAGGAAGCTGGACGGCACGACCGCCGCTCCGGGAACGATCAGTCGAAAGCGCGCGATCTTCTACAACTCCCTTGAGTACGCGGTAGAGGCCGAACTCCTCACCGACAACCCGCTCACCCGCATCAAGTGGAAAGCCCCGGAGCAGGTGGTGGAGGAGGTGGACCCGGCCTGTGCGCCGAACCCTGAGCAGGCGGCCAAGTTGCTGGTCGCCGTGCGGGACCAGAGTCCGCGCGGCCGTCGGCTGGTGGCATTCTTCGGCTGCATGTACTACGCCGCAGCCCGGCCGGCGGAAGTCATCGGGCTACTACTCAAGGACTGCGACCTACCGCGCCGAGGGTGGGGCACGCTCCGCCTCCGAGAGACCCGACCCCGGTCGGGCGCGGCCTGGACGGATAGCGGGGAGTCCCACGACCGGCGGGGGCTGAAGCACCGTCCACGCAAGGCGGTCCGGCCCGTTCCGATCCCGCCGGAATTGGTCGCCCTGCTCCGCTGGCACATCACCGCGTACGGCACCGCTCCGGATGGTCGCGTCTTCCAGACCATGCGCGGTGGGCTGGTCCAGGACACGGGCTACGGCGAGGTATGGGCCGTGGCCCGTTCACGTGCCCTCACCCCGTCGGAGTTCGAGTCGACTTTGGCCAAGCGTCCGTATGATCTTCGCCACGCCGCGGTATCCACCTGGCTCAGTTCCGGGGTGGAACCTCAGCTCGTAGCGGAGCGCGCCGGCCACAGTGTGGCTGTGCTCTTCCGGGTGTATGCGAAGTTCCTGAAGGACGGTGACGACGCAGCCAACGCCAAGATCTCCGCGCGGTTGGAGCAACGCGGGTAAGGGGCTGAAAATCCCGTCCACGCCCCGTCCACACACCCCGAGACAGGGCGTTCGAACACGAGACAGCGTGAGACAGTGCGCCGCTCGCCAGGAAGCATGACGAAGGGTCCGTGACCTGCTGTGTTAGCAGGTCACGGACCCTTCGTTCTCAGCGTGGCGGCGCCAGGATTCGAACCTGGGAAGGCTGAGCCGGCAGATTTACAGTCTGCTCCCTTTGGCCGCTCGGGCACACCGCCGGGTTCGCTGCCTATTCGAACCGCTTTTCGGCGGTGCTCCCTGGCAACGACGTAAACGATACCCGATGCGCGGGGGTGCTTCGCCACCTGATTCCGCGCCGCCCGGAGGGGGCGGGGTGGCTAGGCTTGTGCGGATGCGGCCCGGGATCACACCGGGCTCGGCGGTCACCCCCACGTGCGCCGATACGCACCCTGACACGCACCCCGATACAAGGAGCCACAGGACATGGCCGACTCCAGTTTCGACATCGTCTCGAAGGTCGAGCGGCAGGAGGTCGACAACGCCCTCAACCAGGCCGCCAAGGAGATCTCGCAGCGCTACGACTTCAAGGGCGTGGGCGCCTCGATCTCGTGGTCCGGTGAGAAGATCCTCATGGAGGCGAACTCCGAGGACCGGGTGAACGCCGTTCTCGACGTCTTCCAGTCCAAGCTGATCAAGCGCGGCATCTCGCTGAAGGCGCTGGAGGCGGGCGAGCCGCAGCTCTCCGGCAAGGAGTACAAGCTCTTCGCGGACATCAAGGAGGGCATCTCCCAGGAGAACGCGAAGAAGGTCGCGAAGCTCATCCGCGACGAGGGCCCCAAGGGCGTGAAGGCCCAGGTGCAGGGCGAGGAACTGCGGGTCAGCTCGAAGAGCCGCGACGACCTGCAGACCGTCATCACACTGCTCAAGGGTCAGGACTTCGACTTCGCACTGCAGTTCGTGAACTACCGCTAGCCGACGCACGGGCGAGGGCGGGCGCCTCTCGGCGTCCGCCCTCGCGCTCGGCCGGGCCGCAGCGGGCTCAGTCGCGTGAGTTGCCGAACAGCACGCGGTAGACGATCAGGAGCACGAGCGAGCCGCCGATCGCGGCGGCCCAGGTGGCGCCGTCGTAGAAGTCCTTCGCGATGGGGTGGTCCAGCCAGCGGGCCGAGATCCAGCCGCCGATGAACGCGCCCGCGACGCCGATCAGGGTCGTGCCGACGAAACCGCCCGGGTCGCGCCCGGGCAGCAGGACCTTGGCGATGACTCCGGCCAACAACCCCAGGATGATCCAGCTGATGATGCTCATGCCGTGAACCTGCCCCTCCGTGCTGTGCCTGTGCTGTCCGGGCAGTGTGATGTCACTCGCTCCGGACGGGCCGCGCTCTCTCCGGCCCGCCCCGCGTCCTTCGTCGCACGCGGGTTCGTGCCGTGCTGATCGGAACGACGCATGACCGGGGGCGGCGGTTCCGGCATGGATCGGTAGTGATCGTTGCGGACCGGCGCGGACCGGCGCGGGCCGGTGCAGACCGGTGCGGTCAGCGT
The DNA here is from genome assembly GCF_040299045.1 of Streptomyces sp. NPDC001027. Taxonomy (NCBI): domain Bacteria; kingdom Bacillati; phylum Actinomycetota; class Actinomycetes; order Kitasatosporales; family Streptomycetaceae; genus Streptomyces; species Streptomyces sp. NPDC001027. The sequence goes on along the minus strand of NZ_JBEPBI010000001.1, from coordinate 71,865 downwards.
GAGGCGAACGGCCGGTCGGTGGGCACGATTTCGCGGCCCAGCGGGAACAGCGAGACCGGGATCAGCTTGAAGTTCGCGATGCCGAACGGGATGCCGATCACGGTCAGGCACAGCAGGAAGCCGGTGACGATGTGCCCGAGGGCCAGCCACCAGCCGGCGAGCACCAGCCACAGCACGTTGCCGAGGCAGGAGGGCGCGCCGGCGTCACGCCGCTCGACGGTCGTGTAGCCGAACGGCCACAGCGCGAAGACGCCGATGCGGAACGCGGCGACGCCGAAGGGGATGCCGATCACCGTGATGCAGAGCAGTACTCCTGCGAGCAGGTAACCGAGGAACAGCCAGAAGCCGCTCAGGATCAGCCAGATGACGTTCAGGATGGTCTTCACTGGGGGCGACCTGCCATTTTCTCGAGCCGGGCGATTCGCTCCGCCATCGGCGGGTGCGTCGAGAACATCTTGGAGAGTCCCTGGCCCGGGCGGAAGGGGTTCGCGATCATCATGTGACTCGCGGTCTCGATACGGGGCTCCGGCGGAAGCGGAAGCTGCTTGGTGCCCGTCTCCAGCTTGCGCAGGGCGCTCGCGAGCGCCAGGGGGTCCCCGGTGAGCTGGGCGCCCGAGGAGTCCGCCTCGTACTCCCGGGAGCGGCTGATGGCGAGCTGGATGAGACTGGCGGCGAGCGGCCCGAGGATCATGATCAGAAGCATGCCCAGGATGCCGGGGCCGTCGTCGTCGTCGGAGCGGCCGATCGGGATCAGCCAGGCGAAGTTGACCAGGAACATGATCACGGAGGCGAGGGCGCCGGCGACCGAGGAGATCAGGATGTCGCGGTTGTAGACGTGGCTGAGCTCGTGGCCGATGACCCCGCGCAGCTCGCGCTCGTCGAGGAGGCGCAGGATGCCTTCCGTGCAGCACACGGCGGCGTTGCGCGGGTTGCGGCCGGTCGCGAAGGCGTTGGGCGCCTCTGTCGGGGAGATGTACAGGCGGGGCATGGGCTGACGGGCCTGGGTGGAGAGCTCGCGGACCATCCGGTACAGGGCGGGGGCCTCGAACTCGCTCACGGGGCGGGCGCGCATCGCGCGTAGAGCCAGCTTGTCGCTGTTCCAGTACGCGTACGCGTTGGTGCCTAGCGCGACCAGGACCGCGACGACGAGCCCCACGCGGCCGAAGAAGCTGCCGATGACGATGATGAGTGCCGACAGCCCCCCGAGGAGTACTGCGGTCCTGAGCCCGTTGTGCCGGCGGTGCACGGTACGCCCTCCAAGTCGTGCAGCAGGGGAACCCTTTGCTTGCGGATCTTCCTGTTCTCCGGTGGCACTGGTGCCGTGATGCCACCTCCAGTGCACCCTCCCGTACTGGTCAACGCCAGGCGGGAGGCACGAGTTCCCTTGTGCGCGGGGGCGGGGTGTGGGCCGTCCGGGTGAGGGCGGGCCCGCACGCGCGTGTGGGATCAGAAGAGACCGGTGTCGGCGAAGCGCAGGATCAGCTGCGGCGCTCCGGAGAGGGCGACGCCGACGGCCGCGGTGAGGGCGATCGCCGCCGTGAGGGGGGCGGGGACGGGATGCTTCTCGGTTTCGCCCTCACGCGCGCGGAAGAGCAGCGCCGTCCACTGCAGGTAGTAGTACAGGGCGACGACCACGTTGACGGCCATGACGACGGCGAGCCAGCCGAGTCCGGCGTCGACGGCCGCCGAGAAGACGGTGACCTTCGCGAAGAGGCCGATGACGCCCGGCGGCAGTCCGGCGAGGCAGAGCAGGAAGAAGGCCAGCAGGAGGGCGGCGAGAGGGTTCCTGGCGTAGAGGCCGCGGTAGTCGGTGAGCCGGTTCGCCGTGCTGGTCCGCCCCACGAGGGCCGCGACGGCGAAGGCGCCGAGGTTCACCGCGGCGTACATGAGGGCGTACGCGACGGTGGAGCCGACGGCGTGCTCGGCGTCGTCGGTGTACGCGGCGGCTGCGATCGGCACGAGGAGGTAGCCGGCCTGGCCGACGGAGGACCAGGCGAGGAGGCGTACGGCGCTGTACGCGCGCGTGGCCTGCTGGCGGAGCGCCCCGACGTTGCCGACGGTCATGGTGAGGGCGGCCAGCGCGGCCAGGGCGGGGCCCCAGACGTCCGCGTACGACGGGAAGCCGACGACGGTGACGAGGATGAGGCCGGAGAAGCCGACGGCCTTGCCGACGACCGACAGGTAGGCGGCGATGGGCAGGGGGGCGCCGACGTAGGTGTCGGGAACCCAGAAGTGGAAGGGGACGGCGGCCGTCTTGAAGGCGAAGCCGACGAGGGTGAGCACCACGCCCGTCTGGGCCAGGGTGTGCAGCTGGCCGTCGACGCGCTGGATGCGGTCGGCGACCTGGGTGAGGTAGAGGGTGCCGGTCGTCGCGTACACGAAGCTGATGCCCAGGAGGCTGACCGCGGTGGCCGTCACGGACGACAGGAAGAACTTGAGGGCGGCCTCGGAGGACCTGCGGTCGCCGTGCCGGATGCCGACGAGGGCGAAGGCCGGCAGGGAGGCGACCTCCAGGGCGACGATCAGGGTGGCGAGGTCGCGGGAGGCGGGGAGCAGGGCGGCGCCGGCCGCGGAGGACAGCAGCAGGAACCAGTACTCGCCCTCGGGGAGGCGCCCGCGCGCGTCCTTGAGCGCGGTGACCGACAGCAGGGCTGCCAGCAGGGCTCCTCCGAGCACCAGGAACTGGACGACCAGGGTGAAGTGGTCTGCAACGTAGCTGCACGCGCGCGTGTCGCCGGTCAGGCAGAAGGTGGCGCGGTCGCCGTCCAGGAGGGGCAGCAGAAGGGCCGTGGAGGCGGCGAGGCCGGCGACCGAGAACCAGCCCAGCAGCGGCTTGCGCGCCTCGCCGACGAAGAGGTCGGCGACGAGGACGGCCAGGGCGACGATCGCCGCGAGGGTGGGCGGGGCGATGGCCGGCCAGTCGACGGACTGGACCACGGACTCGGCCAGGACCTGGGCCGGGGGGTGGGCCACGGAGCTCATCGGGTGCCTCCTGCGAGGAGCTGCTGCACGGCCGGGTCGGTGAGGCCGAGGAGGGTCCTCGGCCACAGGCCGGCGACGACGGTGAGGGCGACGAGCGGGGTCCAGGCCACGAACTCGTAGGTCTGCACGTCGGCGAGGCGCGGGGCGTCCTGCCGGACCGTGCCCATGCAGACCCGTCGGACCACGACGAGCAGGTAGGCGGCCGTCAGCAGGGTGCCGAACGCGCCGATCGCGGTGAACGCGAGGAAGGCGGGGCGGCTGAGGCCTTCGGCCGGGTCGAACGCGCCGAACAGGGCGAGCATCTCGCCCCAGAATCCGGCGAGGCCCGGAAGGCCGAGCGAGGCGACCGCGGCGAAGGCGAGGAGACCGCCGAGGCGGGGCGTCCTGCCGTACAGGGCGGCGCCCGTCTGCTCGGCGAGGGTGTCCAGGTCTGTCGTGCCCGTGCGGTCCTTCAGGGCTCCGACCAGGAAGAAGAGGAGGCCGGTGATGAGGCCGTGGGCGATGTTGGCGAACAGGGCGCCGTTCACGCCGGTCGGCGTCATGGTCGCGATGCCGAGGAGGACGAAGCCCATGTGGCCGACGGAGGAGTAGGCGATGAGGCGCTTGAGGTCGCCCTTCGCTCCCTGCTTGGCGAGGGCCAGGCAGGCCAGGGACCCGTAGATGATCCCGACGACGGCGAAGGCGGCGAGGTAGGGCGCGAAGACGCGGAAGCCGTCCGGTGCGACCGGCAGCAGGATCCGGACGAACCCGTACGTGCCCATCTTCAGCATCACGCCCGCCAGCAGGACCGAGCCGACGGTCGGGGCGGCGGTGTGCGCGTCGGGCAGCCAGCTGTGCAGGGGCCACATCGGGGTCTTGACCGCGAGCCCGAGGCCGATCGATAGAACGGCCACGACCTGCACGGACGTGGTCAGCGACCGGCCGTTGTCAGTGGCGAGTGCCACCATGTCGAAGGTGCCCGCCTTGATTCCGATCAGGAGCAGGCCGAGCAGCATGACCACGGATCCGAGCAGGGTGAAGAGGATGAACCTCCAGGCCGCCCGGGTGCGGCCGGCGCCGCCCCAGCGGGCGATGAGGAAGTACATCGGGATGAGCACGGTCTCGAAGGCGAGGAAGAACAGCAGCAGGTCGAGGACGGCGAAGGTGGCGAGGGTGCCGGACTCGAGCACGAGCACCAGGGCGACGAACGCCTTGGGCGAGGGGCCCGCGGGCAGCTTGAAGTAGGAGTAGAGCGCGCAGAGGAAGGTCAGCAGCGCGGTCAGGACCAGCAGGGGGAGCGAGATGCCGTCGATGCCGAGGTGGATGCGCACGTCGAGTGCGGGGATCCAGCTGATGTCCGTGGTGGCCTGCATCTTCGACGGCTGGTCGTGGTCGAAGCCGACCGCCAGGGCGATCGCGGCGACGAGGATCACGCCGGTCACGGTCACTCCGTGCCGGAGGACGGCCTGCTCGGGCGACTTCCCCTTCAGCCCGGGCGGGGCGGGCAGCAGTGCGGCGGCGGCGCCGAGGAGCGGACCGACCACGATGAACGCCAGGAGAACCTGCATCACGGACTCACTGATAGGGATCACGCCTGCTCACGCTCCCGAGGCGACGAGAAGGGCGGCGACCGCCAGGACGACGGCGCCGGCGAGCAGCGCGCTCACATAGGTCTGGACGTTGCCGGTCTGGGCGCGCCGCACGGCGAATCCCAGCCAGCGGGGCAGTGCGCCCGCGCCGCGGACGTACGTCTCGACGACCTCGCGGTCGAGGAACCGGACGAGCCCGGCGGCGGCCTGCACGGGGCGCACGAACAGCACGTCGTACACGGCGTCCAGGTGGAAGCCGACGGCCGCGTGGCGGTGCAGCGGGCCGAGCAGAAGCCGTCCGGGATCCGCCGGGTCGGGGGCGGAGGCCACGTCGCCGTAGGCGGGGGCGTGCGTCGCGATGGCTTCGGCCTCGACCTGCGCCGCGTCGGCCTCCGAGTGCGCGGCCACCGCGCCCAGGGGGGTGCGGGCGGCGAGTCCGGCGAGGCGCCGCCAGGCGGCGAACGTGACGAGTCCGCCTGCCAGAGCCAGGCCGGTGCCCACGACGGAGGTGGTGAGCGTCGGGGTCAGGTCGTCGCCGTCGAACCAGTCGGGAAGCGTGCGGTAGGCGAGCGCGCCGAGGGCGAGGGAGGGCGCCGCGAGCACCCACAGCACCACCGTCATGGTCAGCGGCTGGCGACCGTGATCGGGTGCTTCGGCCCCGTCCCCGCGGAAGGTCAGCAGCCACAGACGGGTCGCGTAGGCGGCGGTGAGGAGGGCGGCGAACAGCCCGGCGACGAGGACGACCCAGCCGGCGGCGTCGGGGATGTGCGCGGTGTGGCCGCTGGACGCGTGCTCGGCCGCGCCGAGGACCGACTCCTTGGAGAAGAAGCCGCTGAACGGCGGGATCGCGGCGAGCGCGAGGAGCGCCACGGTCATCGTCCAGTAGGCGTCGGGGACACGGTCGCGCAGGTGGCTCATGCGGGACATGGCGGCCAGTGAGTTGGTGCCGGCGGCGTGGATCACCACGCCGGCCGCGAGGAAGAGCAGCGCCTTGAAGGCGCCGTGCGAGAGGAGGTGGAAGACGGCGGCGCTGCGGTCTCCGACGGCGAGGGCGCCGGTCATGTAGCCGAGCTGGCCGATCGTCGAGTAGGCGAGGACGCGCTTGATGTCGTCCTGGGCGAGCGCGGACAGACCGGAGCCGACCATCGTGACGCCGGCCATCACCGCGAGCACGACCATCGCGGCCGCGGAGGCCTCGAAGACCGGGAGGAGGCGGGCGACGAAGTAGACGCCGGCGGCGACCATCGTCGCGGCGTGGATCAGCGCGGAGACGGGGGTGGGGCCGGCCATGGCGTCCGGGAGCCAGGTGTGCAGGGGGAACTGCGCGGACTTTCCGGCCACGCCCGCGAGAAGCAGCAGGGCGACGACGGTCGGGTGGTCGAGGTCGCCGTGCGCGACGGCGCCGAGGACCTTAGTGATGCGGAAGGAGCCGGCGTCGGCGCCGAGGGCGAACAGGCCGATGAGGAAGGGGACGTCGCCGAGCTTGGTGACCAGGAAGGCCTTGAGCGAGGCGGTACGGGCCTCCGGGGTCTCCCAGTAGTGGCCCACCAGGAAGTAGGAGCAGATGCCCATGACCTCCCAGCCGACCAGCAGCACGATCAGGTCGCCGGAGTAGACGACCAGCAGCATGGCGGAGGTGAAGAGGGAGACCAGAGCGGCGTACGAGGCGTAGCGCGGGTCGTCGCGCAGGTAGCCGGTCGAGTAGATCTGCACGCAGCTCGCCACGAGAGCGACCAGGACGGCGACGAGGGCGGCGAACCCGTCGATGTGCAGGGCGAGTTCGATCGGGACGGAGCCGGTGGGGGTCAGTTCGGCGGCCGCGTCGACGGCTGCGTCCCCGCCCTGGCGCGCCGCGACGACCGCGGCCAGCACGAGCGCGGCGAGGGTCGGCAGGACGGCGAGCGGGCGGACGAAACCGGGCGCGGTCCGGCCCAGGAGCAGGCCGGCGGCTGCGCCCAGGAACGGAAGGAGGGGGACGAGGACGGCGAGGGTGGTCGTGGTCACGCGGTGGCCTCAGCCTTCTCGGCGGCCGCTCCGGTCGCGGGGGCGTCGTCGTCGAAGCCGTCGGAGGCGGACGTCTCGTGGCCCTCGGCGGTGTCGCGGAGCCGGTCGATGTCCGCGGTGCCGCGGTTGCGGTGCACGGCGAGGACGATCGCCAGGCCGATGCCGATCTCCGCGGCGGCGATGGCGATGGTGAACAGGGTGAGGGCCTGACCGGAGTGCAGGGTCTCCTCGGCGGTCCTGCTGAGCCAGACGTCGAACGCGACCAGGTTGAGGTTGACGGCGTTGAGCATCAGCTCGACCGACATCAGGACCAGGATCGCGTTGCGGCGGGCGAGGACGCCGTACAGGCCGGTGCAGAAGAGGAGGGCGGAGAGGACGGCGGGATAGGCGAGGTGCATCAGCGGGCGCCTTCCTGCTCGGCCGGGTTCTGCCGGGCGTCCGGGACGGTGGGTGAGCTTTCGGAATTTCCGGAACTGTCCGTGACGGGTCGGGAACCATCGGTGACGGTCCGGGCGTTCACAGGGGGCGGGCCCGATTCGGCCTTCGCCTTGCGGGACAGGACGATCGCGCCGACCAGCGCCGCGAGAAGGAGGACGGAGAGGGCCTCGAAGGGAAGGACCCAGTTCTGGAAGAGGCTCGCGCCGGTGACCTCGGTCGAGCCGGCGGCCGGGCCGTCCAGCTCGATCCAGGTGCTGCGGAAGGCGTCGACGACCACCCAGACCAGGGCGGCGGCCGCGGCGACGGCGACCGTGAGCGCGGCCCAGCGATTGCCGGAGTCCGCATCCGGCGAGCGGCCGATGGGGGCCTTGGTGAGCATCAGACCGAAGAGGAGGAGCACCACGACGGAACCGACGTAGATGAGGACCTGCACCCAGGCGATGAACTCCGCGGTGAGCAGCAGGTATTCGACGGCGAGGCCGCCGAGGGCGACCACGAGCCACAGGGCCGCGTGCACCAGCTGCCTCGTGGTGACGGTGACGAGGGCGGCGCCGAAGGTGACCAGTCCGACGAGGAGGAAGGCGATCTCGACGCCGGTCGGGGAGAGGAAGCCCTGCGGGGCCTCGGCGAGGGTCACGCGTCTCCTCCCTCGGGTTCGGTTTCTTTGGAGCCGGGTTGAGTGGACCCGGGATCGGTGGACTCAGGCTCGGTGGACTCGGCTCGGGCGGCCGCCGCCAGCTTCTCTGCCGTCTTGCGGGCGGCCGCGAGCTCCTTCGGCTCCTCGGCAGCCGGGTCGAGGGCGGGCGGGGCCGGCACGGTCCACATCCACTCGCGGAGCTTGTCTCGCTCGTGGGTGAGCTCGTGGATGTCGGTCTCCGCGTACTCGAACTCCGGGGACCAGAACAGCGCGTCGAAAGGACAGACCTCGATGCAGATACCGCAGTACATGCAGAGCGAGAAGTCGATGGCGAAGCGGTCGAGCACATTGCGGCTGCGCTCGCGTCCGCCTGGAGCGGCGGGCGGCACCGTCTCCTTGTGGGAGTCGATGTAGATGCACCAGTCGGGGCACTCACGGGCGCACAGCATGCAGACCGTGCAGTTCTCCTCGAACAGTCCGATGACCCCGCGGGTGCGGGGCGGGAGTTCGGGCTGGGCGTCCGGGTACTGCTGGGTGACCGTCTTCCTCGTCATCGTGCGGAGGGTGACGGCCAGGCCCTTGGCGAGGCCGCTGCCGGGGATCGGCAGACGGGGCCGCCCGGAGGGCGCCGCCGGGGTGTGCTGGTCGGGTGACGGGCGGGACATGGCTACTGGATCACCACCTTGACGATGCCGGTGAGGGCGATCTGGGCGAGGGAGAGGGGGACGAGGAGAGTCCAGGAGAACTTCTGCAGCTGGTCCTCGCGCAGGCGGGGGTAGGTGACGCGCAGCCAGATGACGACGAAGGCGAGGACGGCCGTCTTGAGGAGGGTCCAGACCCAGCCGAGGCCTTCGCTTCCCCAGGGGCCGTGCCAGCCGCCCAGGAAGAGCACGGTGGTCAGCCCGCACAGGACGACGATCCCGGCGTACTCGGCGAGGAGGAAGAGAGCGAAGCGCAGGCCGGTGTACTCGGTGTACGCACCGAAGATGATCTCCGAGTCGGCGACCGGCATGTCGAAGGGAGGACGCTGGAGTTCGGCCAGACCGGCGATGAAGAAGACGATCGCTCCGGTGATCTGCCAGGGCAGCCACCACCACTCGAACGCGTCGACGATGCCGAGCAGCGAGACCGTCCCGGCCGCCATCGCCACCGAGGCAGCGGTGAGCAGCATCGGCAGTTCGTAGGCGAGGAGCTGAGCGGCGGTGCGCAGGCCGCCGAGAAGGGAGAACTTGTTGGCGCTGGCCCAGCCGGCCATGAGGGAGCCGAGCACGCCGACGCCCATCACGGCGAGGACGAAGAAGATCCCCGCGTCCAAAACCTGGCCCACGGCCCCCTCGCCCGGCCCGATGGGGATGGCGAGGAGGACGAGGAGATACGGCAGGAGGGCCACGGCCGGCGCGAGCTGGAAGATGCGGCGGTCCGCGCCCGCGGGGACGATGTCCTCCTTCTGCGCGAACTTCACGCCGTCTGCGACGAGCTGGGCCCAGCCGTGGAAGCCGCCCGCGTACATCGGGCCCAGGCGGCCCTGCATATGGGCCATCACCTTGTGCTCGGTCTGACCGACGATCAAGGGGAAAGTGAGGAAGACGACGAAGACGACGAAGAGTCGCAGGGCGACGTCGAGAGCGTCGTTCACTGCGGGCCTCCTGCGGGGTCGTCATCGGGGGCGGGGCGCTCGGCGTTGGGACGCGCCGGGTTGGGGCGCTCCGGGTTCGGACGCTCGGAGGCCGGACGCTCGGAGGTAGGGCGCTCCGGGCCGGACGCACGGTCGCTCGGCTTCGGGCCCGCGTCAGGGTCGGGTGCAGGGCTGACGTCGGCGTTCGGTCCTCGGCCCGCGTCAGAGTCCGGTGCAGGGCTCGCGTCGGGCTCAGGGCTCGGGTCCGAAGGCGACTCGGACTCCGGCTCGGGCTGGGGCTCGCGCTCTCGTTCCGGACGCGCCTCTGTCGCAGGGCTCGGCGCGGCCTCCGCCCGAGGCGTGCTGCCCGCCGTGCGTCGAGGCTCCGCCGAGGGCTGGGGCTCCGCCGTCGGCTCCGACTCCGCCGAGGGCTGGGGCTCCGCCGTCGGCTCCGACTCCGTCCTCGGCCGGTTCTCCGCCTGCGGCTTCGACTCGGAGGTCGGCTCCGCGTCCGCAGTCCGGGTGGGCCCGGCGGTCGACTTCGGGGTCGGCTCGGCGTCCGCCGTCCCGCTCGGCTCGGCGGGGGTCGGCTCGGCGTCCGCCGTCCCGCTCGGCTCGGCGGGGGTCGGCTCGGCGTCCGCCGTCCCGCTCGGCTCGGCGGCGGTCGGCTCCGCGTGAGCCGTCCCGCTCGGCTCGGCGGCGGTCGGCTCGGCGTCCGCCGTCCCGGTCGGCTCGGGTGAGGGGGCTTGGGCCGGTGTCGGCTTCGGGGCTTCGCTCGTCTGCGGGTCGTCGAAGGCGGGGCGGGCGTGGTGCCAGGGGGCGTCGGAAGAGCGAGGGATCGTGGAGGGGCGGGCCGGGGGGTCGGAAGGCGTCGCCGGGGGCTGGGGGCGCTGGGAGGCGGAGCCCTGGGAGGCGCTGCGGGCGCGGCGCGGTCCCGCCGGGGTCCCCGGGGTCGGCGCGGCGGCGGGGGGTGCTGTCGCGGGCGGGGCGGGAGCCGTGCCGGGGTCGCCTGCGGCGTCGGGCGCTGTCGTCGGCAGCGCGGGCGCGGGGGGCGGTGTCGCCGTCGGGGCCGTCTGGCTGGCTGAGCCCTGCGATGCCGTGCGGGCGCGCCGGACGGGGCGGTCGCCCGCAGCACGTGCGGCCGGGGTTCGGGCGGGGCGGGCCGGGGCCGGGGGGAGCTGACCCTTCAGGGGTCCCCACTCGTTGGGGTCGGGGACGCCCGGGGGGAGCATCTGCCGGCGCTTGGGGCCGCCGTGCTCGGACTCGCCGGGCTCCTTCGCGCCGGGCCAGGCCTTGGCGACGCGGGCCGCCAGGACGAAGTCCTTGCGCAGGGGGTGGCCTTCGAAGGTCTCGGGAAGGAGGAGGTGGTCGAGTGCGGGGTGGCCCTCGAAGGCGACGCCGAACATTTCGTGCGTCTCGCGTTCGTGCCAGGCGGCCCCCGCGTAGACGTCCACGGCGGAGGCGAGGGTCGGGGCGTCGTGCGGGATCGTCGTGCGCACCAGCAGACGGCGCACCGGGGACAGTGCCACGACGTGCGCGGAGACGCGGAAGCCGGAGCCCGGTTCGTCGACGGCGCTCAGCCAGTCGAAGTAGGTGCAGGACAGCCGGTCGCGGGCCACGCGCAGGGCGGCGGTCCAGGAGGCGGGCGGGACGTCCACGGTCAGGACGTCGTAGGACTCCTCGGCTGTGGAGTCCGGGCCGAAGAGGTCCTCGGCGGAGGCGGGGAGCCACCCGGTCGTGGTCATCGGTCCTCCTCGGCGGTCTCCGTCGGCGCCGCCGGGGGGCGTACCAGGCCGCTCTGCAGGGCCGCGGTCGAGGGGCGCGAGGGGGCCGGGCGGGCAGGGGTCGCGGCGTAGCGCTCGTCGAGGGACTCGCGCGCGATCTTCTCCTGGAGCTTGAGGATGCCCTGGAGCAGGGCTTCCGGGCGCGGCGGGCAGCCCGGCACGTAGACGTCCACCGGGATGATCTGGTCGACGCCCTTGGTCACCGAGTAGGAGTCCCAGTAGGGGCCTCCGCAGTTGCTGCACGCGCCGAAGGAGATGACGTACTTCGGCTCGGGCATCTGCTCGTAGAGGCGCTTCACGGCCGGGGCCATCTTGTCCGTGACCGTGCCGGAGACGATCATCAGGTCGGCCTGGCGCGGGCCCGGCGCGAAGGGGATGACGCCTAGGCGGATGAAGTCGTGGCGGGCCATAGAGGCGGCGATGAACTCGATCGCACAACAGGCGAGGCCGAAGTTGAAGACCCAGAGCGAGTAGCGGCGGCCCCAGTTGAGGATCACCTTCATCGGCTCGGGGGCGAGCCGGGCCAGCGTGCCGAGCCGCTTCGGCTCGGGCAGCAGGACGGGCTCGGCGGCCGCCTGTTCCGTCGTGGCCGGCCGGGGCGCGTTCGATTCCGGCGTCACGCCCATGTCAGGACGCCCTTCTTGTATGCGTACAGCAGGCCCACGGTGAGGAAGCCGAGGAAGACGAACATCTCGACGAGCGTGGTCGTGCCGTAGCCGGGGGCGGCGAAGACCGTCGCCCAGGGAAAGAGGAAGATCGAGTCGACCGCGAAGATCACGTAGAGGAAGGCGTAGACGTAGTAGCGGACCTGGGTGTGGGCCCAGCCCTCGCCGACGGGGTCGACTCCGCACTCGTACGTCAGAAGCTTCTCCGGGGTGGGGACCACCGGACGCAGCAGGCGTCCCGCGCCGAAGGCGACGGCGACGAACAGCACGCCGACGACGGCGAGCAGCCCGACGACGGAGTAGGACTGGAAGTAGTCGGCCGCATAGTCCGCCGCGACATCGACGGTCGGTTCCCGCACGTCCGTCCCCTCGCTCCCTGACCTCAGCCTCTTCGACGGCAGGCCGGTTCGACGATCTGTACGCACGGGAGTCTAGGCCCTGATAAAGAACCGGTAAGCAGCCCGTCACAGGTCGGGACGTGAGGCGGGGGTTTTCCCCCGGTAGCGGAAGGCAGCAGACCTCATGGCGCGGGGTCGGGCGGGGCGGCAGGCTGGCCCGTATGACCGCTTCCGCCAGCCGTTCCGCCGTTCCTCCGGGCTACTCCGGACCATCGGGCTCGGGGCACGACGACGACCGTCCGCCTCCGGCCCGTCTCGCGTTCGAGCCGCAGACGTGGCGGGAGATCGCGCATCTGCTGACCAATCTGCCGACGGCGTTGGTCGGGTTCACCTATGTGATGACGGTGATCGTCACCGGGGCGGCGATGACCGTCACGGTGGTGGGGTTCCCGTTGCTGGCGCTCGGGCTGGGCGGGGCACGGCTGATGGGCCGGTTCGAACGGGCGCGGGCGCGCAGGCTGCTCGGGGTGCGGATCGACGAGCCGAGCCCGCTGCCGCTGCGCAGAGCGGGCGGCCTTCTGCAGCGGATGTGGCTGGTGCTGAAGGACCCGGTGGCCTGGCGCACGGTGCTGTACGACCTGATCCGGCTGCCGTGGGGCGTGGTGACGTTCAGCGTGGTGGTGCCGTCGCTGTTCGTGCTGTGGCCAGTGCTGCCGTTCCTGGTGCGCGGCCTCACCAACGCGGACCGGGCGATGGTGCGGGGTCTGCTCTCCCCCTCCGACGAGCTGGAGAGGCGCATCGCGGAGCTGGAGTCCGACCGCGGGGTGGTGGTCGACACGGCGGCCGCCGACCTGCGGCGCATCGAACGCGATCTGCACGACGGGGCGCAGGCCCGGCTGGTGAACCTGGCGATGGGGCTGGGTCTGGCCAAGGAGAAGCTGCTGGAGGGGCAGGCCGACGACGTCGTGGCGGCGATGGTGGAGGAGGCGCACGGCGAGGTGAAGCTCGCGCTGCAGGAGCTGCGGGACCTGGCGCGCGGCATCCATCCGGCCGTCCTGACCGACCGGGGGCTGGACGCGGCGCTGTCCTCGGTGGCCTCGCGCTGCACGGTCCCGGTGAAGGTGACCGCCGACCTGACGAGCAGGCCGGCGCAGGCCATCGAGGGCATCGCCTACTTCACCGTCTCGGAGCTGCTGCAGAACGTCAGCAAGCACAGCGGGGCCCGGTCGGCCTCGGTCGACGTGTGGCGGTCGGACGACCGGCTGCTCATCCAGGTCTGGGACGACGGCCGGGGCGGCGCGCGGCTCGACGGCGGATCGGGGATGCGGGGGCTCGCGGAACGGCTGGACGCGGTCGACGGGCTCTTCGTCGTGGAGTCGCCGGACGGCGGTCCGACGACGGTGACCGCGGAGCTCCCCTGGCGGGACCGGGACGGGAAGCGGTGACGGGAAGCCGTGACGGCGCGGGGTAGGGAAAACCCCCCTTCCGAGAGGCCGACGGACTCCATGGTCCGCGCGGCGGCCGCCGGGGAGGCTGGGAGGCACGGATCGACAACCGGGCGATGAGCAGGGCCGAGCAGAACGGACGACGCCGATGGCCACGCAGTACGACCAGTACGGGCACTACGACCAGTACCGGCAGTACGACCACTACGACGGGTACGCAGGGCGCGACGGGCGTGGGCAGGACGGGCGCGGGCAGGGTCGCGCGGCCGAGGCCGGGCGCGGGGCCCGGGAGCGTCGGCATCCGCTTCCGGCGGGACTGCGTGAGCCGCTCACCGCGCGCCACTGGCGTGAGCTCCTGTACGTCCTGCTGAGCCTGCCGATCAGCATCGTGCTGTTCACCTTCGCGGTGACGATGCTCTCGGTCGGGGCGGGCCTGCTGGTGACGTTCCTCGGCATCCCGGTGCTGGCGGCGGGCCTCGCGGCGTGCCGGGGCTTCGCGGCGGTGGAGCGGGCTCGGGCGCGCGGGCTGCTCGCTCTGGACGTGGCCGAGCCCGAGCCGCTGCGGCCGCGCGGCACCGGCGCGATGGCGTGGACGGCGGCCGTCCTCAAGAGCGGCACGTCCTGGCGGAACGCGCTGTACGCGGTGCTGCACTTCCCGTGGGCGGTGTTCACCTTCGGCGTCGTCGTGACGGTGTGGTCGGTCGGCTGGTCGATGCTGACGTATCCGCTGTGGTTCTGGGTCTTCCCGATGTACGCCGGCCAGGACGGCATCCAGCTGTACGGCGGCGATCACCACGCCGTCTACCTCGACAACCCGTTCGAGATCGGCGTGACCGCACTGGTGGGTCTGCTGATCACGCTGGCCACGCCGTGGATCGTGCGGGCGCTGACGACGGTGGACGGACTGCTGGTGCAGGGGCTGCTCGGGCCGTCGTCGCTGGGGGCGCGGGTGGTGGAGCTGGAGTCCGACCGGGGGGTCGTGGTGGACACGGCGGCCGCCGACCTGCGGCGCATCGAACGTGATCTGCACGACGGGGCGCAGGCCCGGCTGGTGGCGCTGGCGATGGATCTCGGGATGGCGAAGGAGAAGCTGCGGGAGGACCCGCAGACGGCGGCACGGATGGTCGGTGAGGCGCACGGTGAGGTGAAGACGGCCCTGCAGGAGCTGCGGGACCTGGCGCGCGGCATCCACCCGGCCGTCCTGACCGACCGGGGGCTGGACGCGGCGCTGTCCTCGGTGGCCTCGCGCTGCACGGTCCCGGTGAACGTGGACGTGGACCTGACCGAGCGGCCGGCCCCGGCGATCGAGGGCATCGCCTACTTCACCGTCTCGGAGCTGCTGCAGAACGTCAGCAAGCACAGCGGGGCCCGGTCGGCCTCGGTCGACGTGTGGCGGTCGGAGAACCGGCTGATGCTGCAGGTGGCGGACGACGGGGTGGGTGGAGCGGACGCCTCCGGCGGGGGGTCGGGGCTGGCCGGGCTCGCCGGACGGCTGGACTCGGTGGACGGGATCCTCGTCGTGGACTCACCGGTGGGCGGCCCCACCCGGATCACCGCGGAACTGCCCTGGCGGGGCGGCCAGCTCTGAGACCACCGCCCGCTCCCCCGCCGCCCGGCTCCGGGCTGCCGGCCTCGCTCCTTCGCCCCTCCGGATCTCGCCCCCGGCCTCCCGCCGACGGGCTCGCGGTCCCAGCCTCCCGCCAACCGGCTCGCGGTCCCTCCCCTCCCGCCACCCGGCTCCCGGTCCCTCCCCCTCGCCCCGGCTCCCGGCCCCTGCCTCGCGTCGCCCCGATCGGCGGCCGAAAGGCAGTGGGTCGGGGCCGTTTTCACGTCGTCCTCCAGCCGGGCCCGACTCTCGCCCGGTAGAGACGAGCCTGTTGCTGAAATGCTTGACTGGTTCGACCGACGGGTGGACGGCTGGGGGGCCGAGGATCGTGGAGGACAGGGTGCGGGTGGTCATCGCCGAGGATTCGGTGCTGTTGCGGGAGGGGCTGACCCGGTTGCTCACCGACCGGGGGCATGACGTGGTCGCGGGGGTCGGCGACGCCGACGCCCTGGTCAAGACGATCACCGAGCTGAACGACGAGGGTGCGCTGCCCGACGTCGTCGTCG
The DNA here is from genome assembly GCF_040299045.1 of Streptomyces sp. NPDC001027. Classification (NCBI taxonomy): domain Bacteria; kingdom Bacillati; phylum Actinomycetota; class Actinomycetes; order Kitasatosporales; family Streptomycetaceae; genus Streptomyces; species Streptomyces sp. NPDC001027. The sequence continues at coordinate 56,277 of NZ_JBEPBI010000001.1, read as the reverse complement.
CCGACGTGCGGATGCCGCCGACCCACACCGACGAAGGCGTGCGGGCCGCCGTCCAACTGCGCAAGGCGCACCCCGGACTCGGCGTGCTGGTGCTGTCACAGTACGTGGAGGAGAGATACGCCACCGAACTGCTGGCCGGTTCCAGTCGCGGGGTCGGATATCTGCTCAAGGACCGCGTGGCCGAGGTGCGGGAGTTCGTGGACGCCGTGGTGCGGGTCGCCGAGGGCGGCACCGCACTGGACCCGGAGGTCGTGGCGCAGCTGCTCGGGCGGAGCAGGAAGCAGGACGTGCTGGCCGGGCTCACCCCGCGGGAGCGGGAGGTCCTCGGGCTGATGGCCGAGGGGCGGACGAACTCGGCGGTCGCCCGGCAGCTGGTGGTCAGCGACGGGGCCGTCGAGAAGCACGTCAGCAATATCTTTCTGAAGCTCGGCCTGTCTCCGAGTGACGGAGATCACCGCCGTGTACTAGCAGTTCTCACCTACCTGAATTCATAAACGGATGGCACTGTGCCGTGCGTCGGGTGAGGAAATCAGAGGGGGGAACTCGGAGGAAGCGGCGGAGAAACACCACAGAACCGCGGCGGGATTCCGGAGCGTCTGACGGAGCAGCGCCGGGGAGCGGGAAATCATGGTTAGCGGGGGTGCCGGGCCGTCTCGGGACAGTGACCGTCATGCGAATGGCCGAAGGAAGGCGACCCTTACCGACGTAGGGTTGATCCGTGGAGGGCCTTCGGGAAGGGCGCTCCGGGACAGCCGCCTCGAGGGAGGTCCAGTTCAGTGACCAGTCAGGTCAGCCCAGCAGAACAGGCCGACGGAACCGACGGAGCGGATGCGGCCGTCGTGGGAGAGCAGCGCAAGCCCGGCGGGACGAAGGACGTCCGCCGCCTCGACCGGGTGATCATCAGGTTCGCGGGAGACTCCGGCGACGGCATGCAGTTGACCGGTGATCGTTTCACTTCGGAGACGGCGTCGTTCGGCAACGACCTGTCCACACTGCCGAACTTCCCGGCCGAGATCCGCGCGCCCGCAGGAACGCTGCCCGGGGTGTCGTCCTTCCAGCTGCATTTCGCCGACCACGACATCCTCACTCCGGGCGACGCACCGAATGTGCTGGTCGCGATGAACCCGGCCGCGCTCAAGGCGAACATCGCCGATGTGCCGCGCGGGGCCCAGATCATCGTCAACACCGACGAGTTCACCAAACGCGCCATGCAGAAAGTCGGGTACGCGGCCTCGCCGCTGGAGGACGGCTCCCTCGACGGTTATCAGCTCCACCCGGTCCCGCTGACCACCCTGACCGTCGAGGCTCTCAAGGAATTCGACCTCACCCGTAAAGAGGCCGAGCGCAGCAAGAACATGTTCGCGCTCGGTCTCTTGTCGTGGATGTACCACCGGCCGACCGAGGGCACCGAGAAGTTCCTGAAGTCGAAGTTCGCGAAGAAGCCCGACATCGCGGCCGCCAACATCGCCGCGTTCCGGGCCGGCTGGAACTTCGGGGAGACGACCGAGGACTTCGCCGTCAGCTACGAGGTCGCCCCCGCCACGACCGCCTTCCCGGCCGGCGTCTACCGCAACATCTCCGGCAACCTGGCCCTGTCCTACGGCCTGATCGCCGCCTCCCGGCAGGCCGATCTGCCGCTGTTCCTGGGCTCGTATCCGATCACGCCGGCGTCGGACATCCTGCACGAGCTGTCGAAGCACAAGAACTTCGGCGTGCGCACCTTCCAGGCCGAGGACGAGATCGCCGGGATCGGCGCGGCGCTGGGCGCGGCCTTCGGCGGGTCGCTCGCCGTCACCACGACGTCCGGTCCGGGCGTGGCGCTCAAGTCGGAGACCATCGGTCTCGCCGTGTCGCTGGAGCTGCCGCTGCTCGTGATCGACATCCAGCGCGGCGGGCCGTCGACGGGACTGCCGACCAAGACCGAGCAGGCGGACCTGCTGCAGGCCATGTACGGGCGCAACGGCGAGGCCCCGGTGCCGATCGTGGCTCCGCGCACCCCGGCCGACTGCTTCGACGCCGCGCTGGACGCCGTCCGCATCGCCCTTGCCTACCGCACCCCCGTCTTCCTCCTCTCCGACGGCTATCTGGCCAACGGCTCCGAGCCGTGGCGCGTGCCGTCGCCCGACGAGCTGCCGGATCTGCGGGTGCAGTTCGCGCAGGGGCCCAACCACACCCTGGCGGACGGCACCGAGGTCTTCTGGCCCTTCAAGCGCGACCCGCACACCCTGGCCCGCCCCTGGGCGATCCCCGGCACGCCCGGCCTGGAGCACCGCATCGGCGGCATCGAGAAGCAGGACGGCACCGGCAACATCTCCTACGACCCGGCCAACCACGACTTCATGGTCCGCACCCGCCAGGCCAAGATCGACGGCATCGAGGTCCCGGACCTCGACGTCGACGACCCGCACTCCGCCCGGACCCTGGTACTGGGCTGGGGCTCCACCTACGGGCCGATCACCGCGGCGGTACGACGGCTGCGCGCCGCCGGGACGCCGATCGCGCAGGCCCATCTGCGCCATCTGAATCCCTTCCCGCGCAACCTCGCAGCGGTGCTGAAGGGGTACGACAAGGTCGTCGTCCCCGAGATGAACCTCGGCCAGCTGGCCTCCCTCATCCGCGCCCGCTACCTCGTCGACGCCCACTCCTACAACCAGGTCAACGGCATGCCGTTCAAAGCGGAGCAGCTCGCCGCGGCGCTCAAGGAGGCCATCGATGACTGAGACGTCGACGCACCGCCCGCACGGCACGACCGAGGCGCTCGCCCTCGTGCCCAAGGCCGAGGCCCGGCAGTCCATGAAGGACTTCAAGTCGGACCAGGAGGTGCGCTGGTGCCCGGGCTGCGGCGACTACGCGATCCTCGCCGCCGTGCAGGGCTTCATGCCCGAACTGGGCCTGGCCAAGGAGAACATCGTCTTCGTCTCCGGGATCGGCTGCTCCTCCCGCTTCCCGTACTACATGAACACCTACGGGATGCACTCCATCCACGGCCGCGCCCCCGCCATCGCGACCGGCCTGGCCTCCTCCCGCCGCGACCTGTCCGTCTGGGTCGTCACCGGCGACGGCGACGCCCTGTCCATCGGCGGCAACCACCTCATCCACGCCCTGCGCCGCAACGTCAACCTGAAGATCCTGCTCTTCAACAACCGGATCTACGGCCTCACCAAGGGCCAGTACTCCCCGACCTCCGAGCTCGGCAAGATCACCAAGTCCACCCCCATGGGCTCGCTGGACTCGCCCTTCAACCCGGTCTCCCTCGCCATCGGCGCGGAGGCCTCCTTCGTCGCCCGCACCGTCGACTCCGACCGCAAACACCTCACCGACGTGCTGCGCCAGGCGGCCGCCCACCCCGGCACCGCCCTCGTCGAGATCTACCAGAACTGCAACATCTTCAACGACGGCGCCTTCGAGGCCCTGAAGGACCGGGAGACCGCCGAGGAGGCGGTGATCCGGCTGGAGCACGGGCAGCCCATCCGGTTCGGGGCGGATCTGGCCAAGGGCGTCGTCCGCGACCGGGCGACCGGCGATCTGAAGGCGGTGGCGGTGACGCCGGAGAACGAGGCCGACGTCCTGGTCCACGACGCGCACGCCGCGTCCCCGACCACCGCCTTCGCCCTCTCCCGCCTCGCCGACCCCGACACCCTCCACCACACGCCCATCGGCGTGCTGCGCTCAGTGGAGCGTCCCGTCTACGACACGCTGATGGCGGACCAGCTCGACACCGCCGTCGAGCAGCACGGCAAGGGCGACCTCGGCGCGCTGCTCACCGGCAGCGACACCTGGACCGTCACCGGCTGAGGCGTCCGACGCGGGCGGACGCGGCGCGATCCGTGCGAGCGGACGCCGCGACCGCGAGCGGACGCGGTGAGCGGCTAGCGGGCCCGGGACCGGTGGTCCCGGGCCTCGTCGTAGGCCTCGCGGGCCTTCTCCACGTCGGGCATGCGCCGGTGCGTCCAGTCGGACAGGGCGCGCACCTGCTCCGCAGCCTCGCGGCCGAGGTCGGTGAGGGAGTAGTCGACGCGGGGCGGGATCACCGGCTTGGCGTCGCGGTGGACCAGGCCGTCGCGCTCCAGGTTCTGCAGGGTCTGGGTCAGCATCTTCTCGCTGACCTGCCCGATCGCCCTGCGCAGTTCGCTGAACCGGTACGAGCGGTCGAGGAGGCGGATCAGCACGAGAACGCCCCAGCGACTGGTCAGGTGCTCCAGGACCCGACGGTGCGGGCACATCCTGTCGTCGTCACCCCTCGGGGCACTTACTGCCATGCCAGTACCTTACTTCAAAGTGGGTACTTTCGCTCAGTTAGCGCACTCTTTAGGGTTAGTGCATCCCCGCTACCCCCACCAGGAGTGTCTGAGACATGAGCATCGTCGTCACCGGAGCCACCGGAAACCTCGGCCGTCACGTCGTCGAGCAGCTGCTGGAGAAGGTTCCCGCAGAGCAGATAACAGCCGTGGTGCGCGACGAGGCCAGGGCCGCCGACCTCGCGGCCCGCGGCGTCAAGCTCGCCGTCGCCGACTACAACGCCCCCGAGACCTTCGACGGCCTCTTCGCCGCCGGCGACAAGGTCCTCCTCGTCTCCGGCAACGAGTTCGACAAGGGCCGTGTCGGGCAGCACAAGGTCGTCATCGAGGCCGCCAAGGCCGCCGGCGTCGCCCTCCTCGCCTACACCAGCGCCCCCGGCTCGCTGACCGCCGCCCTCGCCGACGACCACAAGGGCACGGAGGCGGCGCTCCTCGAGTCCGGCGTCCCCTACGCCCTGCTGCGCAACGGCTGGTACAACGAGAACTACACCGAGCAGCTGGCCCCCGTGCTGCAGACCGGCGCCGTCACCCAGGCCTCCGGCGAGGGCCGCGTCGCCTCCGCCGCCCGGGCCGACTACGCCGCTGCCGCCGTGGCCGTCCTCACCGGCGAGGGACACGAGAACGCGACCTACGAGCTGAGCGGCGACACCGCCTGGAGCTTCGCCGAGTACGCCGCCGAGCTGAGCCGGCAGACCGGGCGGGAGATCGCCTACAACGCCGTCTCGGTCGACGACTTCGTCGGCATCCTGACCACCCACGCCGGCCTCCCGGGCCCGCTCGCCGCGATCCTGGGCGGCGTGGAGGCCTCCATCGCGAAGGGCGAGCTGGCCGGCGCCGGCGGCGACCTGTCCCGGCTGACCGGCCGTCCGACGACGCCGATCGCCGACTCGATCGCGCTCGCGCTCAAGGGCTGACGCGCCTCGAGAACACGGCACCACCGAACCCCCGCCTGTCATGACCGTATGGCGATACGGACATGACAGGCGGGGGTGCTCGGCGTTACCGTCGTCCACGCATGCCTGACGTGGGAGGGCCTGACGCGAGAGAGAGGGGCCCGTGGTGGTCGGGACGTCGAGGAGTGAGGGCCGGATAGGTCTGCTGAACGGCTTCGCGGCCTACGGGATGTGGGGCCTCGTGCCGCTCTTCTGGCCGCTGCTCAAACCGGCCGGGGCGACCGAGATCCTCGCCCACCGCATGGTGTGGTCCCTCGCCTTCGTCGGCGTCGCTCTGCTCGTGGTGCGACGCTGGGCGTGGGCCGGAGAGCTGCTGCGGCAGCCTCGTCGGCTGGCGCTCGTGGTGGTCGCGGCGGCCGTCATCACCGTGAACTGGGGTGTCTACATCTGGGCCGTCAACAGCGGCCACGTCGTCGAGGCGTCCCTCGGCTACTTCATCAACCCGCTGGTCACCATCGCCATGGGCGTGCTGATCCTCAAGGAACGGCTGCGGCCCGTGCAGTGGGTGGCGGTCGGCGTCGGCGTCGCGGCGGTGCTGGTGCTGACCGTCGGCTACGGCCGCCCGCCGTGGATCTCCCTCTGTCTCGCCTTCTCGTTCGCCACCTACGGGCTGGTGAAGAAGAAGGTCAACCTCGGCGGGGTCGAGTCGCTGACCGCCGAGACCGCCGTCCAGTTCCTGCCCGCGCTGGCCTACCTGATCTGGCTCTCCGCGCACGGCCGCGCCACCTTCTCGACGGAGGGGGCCGGGCACGCGGCGCTCCTCGCCTCCACCGGCGTCGTCACCGCCCTCCCCCTCGTCTGCTTCGGCGCGGCGGCGATCCGCGTGCCGCTGTCCACGCTGGGCCTGCTGCAGTACCTGGCTCCCGTGTTCCAGTTCCTGCTCGGCGTCGTCTACTTCGGCGAGGCGATGCCGGCCGAGCGCTGGGCCGGCTTCGGCCTGGTCTGGCTCGCGCTGGTGCTGCTCACGGCGGACGCATGGCGCTTCGCACGCCGCCCGAAGAGGCACGTCGAGGTGACCGAGGCGTCGATGGCGACGCCCGCACCCGCAGACGCCTGACGACCGGCTCCCTTCCGGGCGATCCTCGAGCGCGGCGGCGTACTCGCTGGTTGAGTGGACGGCATGACGCAGACACCCGCATCGCCGGCCTCCCCCGCACCTGCCGCCTCCGCCGGGGCGGCCGCCACGGGGGCGGCCGCGCCCACGCCCGTGCACTGGAAGCTCGTGATCGACGCCGCCGACCCGCACGCGCAGGCCGACTTCTGGGCCGCCGCGCTGCACTACACGGCCGAGGACAACGGCGCTCTCATCGAGCGGTTGCTGGAGCTGGGCGCGCTGCCGGGCGCGGCGACGGTGGAGTTCCACGGCCGGCCCGCCTTCCGCGACCTGGTCGCGGTGCGCCACCCCGACGACCCGTACGACCCCGAGAGCGGGACCGGCCTCGGGCGGCGGCTGCTGTTCCAGCGGGTGCCAGAAGCCAAGACGGCGAAGAACCGGCTCCATCTGGATCTGCATCCCGGCGCGGAACGACGGGCCGAGGAGGTCGCGCGACTGACGGCGCTGGGGGCGAGCGTGCTGCGGGAGGTGAAGGAGCCGTCCGGAGCGTGGGTGGTGATGGCCGACCCCGAGGGGAACGAGTTCTGCGTGCAGTAGATCGCTTCCGCGTACAGGAGAGCCTCGTCCGCACGCAGGAGAACGCTTCCGCGTACAGGAGAGCCGCTTTCGCGTGCAGGAGAGCGCATGGCGGGGCCGGGTGTCCCGTCGTGCGCTCTTGACGCGTAGTCAGTGAGCGTTCACGATCCTGGGACCCCACTCACTGTGGAATCCCTGTGATCCGGTGATTCCCGAGGAATTCGGAGCCCCCACATGAAGCTCCCCGTCTCCGGCCGCGCGGCGGTCGCCGGCGCAGCCTCGATTGTCATGCTCCTGACCGTAGGATCGACGGCCGGCGCGGCCCCCGCACCCGGGCCCGCGCCCCTCGCCGCCGCTCCCGACATCCCCGTGGCCAACGTCAAGGCGCATCTGGCCCAGCTGCAGTCCATAGCCACCGCCAACGGCGGCAACCGCGCTCACGGCCGGGCCGGCTACAAGGCCTCGCTCGACTACGCGAAGGCCAAGCTGGACGCCGCCGGGTACACCACCGTCGTCCAGCAGTTCACGTCGTCCGGGCGCACCGGCTACAACCTGATCGCCGACTGGCCCGGCGGCAACACCGGCCAGGTCGTCATGGCCGGCTCCCACCTCGACAGCGTCACGGCCGGCGCGGGCATCAACGACAACGGCTCCGGTTCGGCGGCCGTGCTGGAGCTCGCCCTGACCGTGGCCCGTACCGGCTACCAGCCGACCAAGCACCTGCGGTTCGCCTGGTGGGGCGCGGAGGAGTTGGGCATGGTCGGCTCCCGGTACTACGTCAACAACCTGTCCTCGGCGAACCGCGCCCGTATCAGCGGCTACCTCAACTTCGACATGATCGGTTCGCCGAACCCCGGCTACTTCGTCTACGACGACGATCCGACCATCGAGAAGACCTTCAAGGACTACTTCGCAGGCATCGGCGTCCCGACGGAGATCGAGACCGAGGGCGACGGCCGCTCCGACCACGCCCCCTTCAAGAACGTCGGCGTGCCGGTGGGCGGTCTGTTCAGCGGGGCCGACTACACCAAGACGACGGCGCAGGCGGCCAAGTGGGGCGGCACGGCCGGTCGGGCCTTCGACCGCTGCTACCACTCGTCCTGCGACACCTCCGCCAACATCGACGACACGGCCCTGAACCGCAACGCGGACGCAGCCGCGTACGCCGTCTGGACGCTGTCGTCCTGACCGGGTTCCGGCCCCGCCGTCCTGACCGGGGCGCGGCGCGTGTCGCGCTCTGCCCGGCCGTGTCACGCCTCGGCAGGCCGTGTCACGGCTTGGCCGGCCGTGGTCGCTACGCGCCCGACCTGCGGGCGCGTGCGGCCAGCCGGAGCATGCGCGCGCGGGCCGACTCCAGCTCCTCGACGTCGTCCGCGGCCGGGCCCGCCTCTGCGGCGAGCTCCGTCCACAGGCCGAGGAGTTCCGTCCCCAGGTTGAGGCCCTGGAAGGGGTCGCGCACGGCACGCCAGGCCGTGGCCGCGCTCTGGACGTTGCCGTACGCGCCCTCCGCGTCCCGGGCCCGGCGGTGGATGCGGGCCAGTTCGAGGGAGAGGTGGAAGGCCCGCAGCGGGTCGCCCGCCAAGTACGAGATGTAGGCGTTGAGTTCGCGCAGCCGGAGCACTTCGGGGTGCTCCGGCCCCAGCGTCCCGGACGCCTCCAGCACGGTCCGCTCCGCGAGGTCGGACGCGACGTCCGTCCGGCCCGCCCGCACGGCCTCGTTGATCCGCGCGATCGGCTCGGCGAGGAGTGCGGGCGCTCCGTCAGCGCCCGCAAGGGTGCGGGGATCGTCCCCGAGCACCGCCTCCGCGACCGCGTCGAAGCCTCGGGCGGGGGTGGGCTTGGGGTCGGGGTCCAGGCCCGGGACGGAGAGGAGGCCCTCGGGGACGAGCGGCGTGGGGCCGGCGGTCGAGGTGAAGGCCGAAGGGGCGGCGGAGACCGGAAGCGGGAGCGGAATCGGAGCCGAGGGCGGGTTCGGCGCCGGGGGTGACGTCGGCGTCTGGGTCGGTGACGCGACCGGGGACGCAGTCGCGGACGGGGACGGGGACGGGGACGGGGACGAGGTGACGGCTTCCGGGACCGGCTGCTCGTCCATGGCCGGGGGCGGGCCGAACACACCGGTCGGGGCGGCGACCGTGCCGGGGGCCGGAACCTCGCCCAGGCCGTCCCCGTGGTCCGGTCCGGAACGCGTCGCGCCTGCCGGCTCGGAGGCCGACTCCGGAACGGCCCGGAGTGCGTACGTGGGGGCCGAATCCGACCCCGGCGTCCGCAACTCCCCCGTCCCGGTCTCCGTCTCTGTCGCCGTCTCCGGCACCGTGCGCAAGGGGAACGTGGGGGTCATGTCACGCACTGGCCCGGACACCGACCGCAGGGGATGCGTGCCATCGTCCCGCCCGGGCTCGGACGGCCGGCCGTCCTGGACGACGGCGGAAGCAGCAGGCGCGACGGGCTCGACCGGCGCGGAAGTCGCCGGCGGAAATTCCTCGGGCGCGGTCGGCGCAGCCGTGGTCCCGCCCGCCGGAGTGGAGGCCTCGGCCGCCGGAGCGGAGGCCTCGGCCACGGGAGGCGGGGCCATGACCACCGGAGCCGCAGTCGGGGCCGCCGGTGCGCGCAGGGGCTCCGCCGCGAAGTGGCTGGAGCCGTCCGGGTCCACGCGCAGGGGGACGACGTAACCGATGCGTTCGTCGTGGACGGTGGCGAGCACCGACTGACCGGTGGCGAGGGCGATGCGGTGCAGGTGGCCGAGGACGGCGCGCTGGATCTCCTCGCCGTCGACCGCCGCGACCGGCACACCGCCTATCGTCGCCGCCCCGCCTCCGCCCCCGCGGACGTGGACGTCGAGCGGCGCCACGACGACCGGGTGGCCGGCGTGCTTCTGTTCGCGCTTCTTCTCGCGGCTGAGTCGAGACATCGGTTCCTCACTCGGATGCGCCGTCACGCTCCGGTCGTCCACGTACGCATACATGTACACGTACTGTTGAGTCTCTCCGAGCGCTCCCGGTCCGCACGTCACCACGACGTCACAGCCTCGTTCCAGGAACCCACGCCCCCTCTCGGGGCACGCCGGGAACCGGCCGGACCCGAGCGGCTCGAAGGAGCGGCGACGACCGGGAGGAACACGGGGATGTGGACGACGGACGGGCAGCGCGGGCCGGAGATCTGGATCCGCGGTCCGGTGCCCGCACCGGATCCGGCGCCGCCGCTCCACCCCGCGGTCGCCACGCCCCGGCGCTTCTCCTGGGTCGCCGCGCACGGCGGGGCGGGGAGCACCACGCTCGCGGCGGTCTACGGCGGCCACGACTGCGGGCGCGGGTGGCCCGGCCCCGGCGATCCCCCGTCCGTCCTGCTGGTCGCCCGCACCCATGCGACGGGGCTCGAGTCCGCCCTGCGCGCGCTGGAGGCGTTCCGGTGCGGGGACGCCCCGCAGGGGCTCGACCTGGAGGCGGCGGTCCTCGTGGCGGACGCGCCGGGACGGCTGCCGCGGCCGCTCGCCGAGCGGATCCGGACGATCGAATCGGTGATCGACGTGTACCGCGTGCCGTGGGTGACGGACTGGCGGCTCGGCGACCTGGCCGGCAGCCCGCCGCGGGAGACCCAGCCGTTGTCCCGCCTCACCGGGGCGGTGGCCGGACGAGCCCGCTGAGCCGACGCGGGTCGGCCCCTCCGAGCGGGCGCGGGACGGCCAGGCGGGGACCGGGATGAGGGCGGCGGGTTCCTGGGAGTGGCCTGCGGCCGTGGAGCTCGCCGAGGCCGTACGGGCCGGGCGGCTTCGGGCGGCGGACGTCGTCGGCGAGGCGCTCGACCGGATCACCCGAGCCGACCGCTCCCTGTGCGCCTTCGCCGAGGTGTGGGAGGAACGGGCCCGTGCGACGGCGCGTCAGGTCGACGCGCGGATCGCCGCGGGTGAGCGGCCTCCGCTGGCCGGGGTGCCGATCGGCGTGAAGGGGCGGCACGGGCTGCGAACGGCGGGCCCGCTGATCGCCGCCGGCTGTGTGCCGGTGGGCGCGACCGCCGTGCCCGGCGCGGGGACGCCCTGGCAGACGTGGGGACTCGGCGCCCACGGCCGCACGGTCAACCCCTGGCGGGCCGACCGCACGCCCGGCGGCTCCTCGGCGGGCGCGGCGGCTGCGGTGGCCGCCGGCCTCGTCCCGCTGGCGACCGGCAGCGACGGCGCCGGCTCGATCCGCATCCCGGCCGCGTGGTGCGGGGTGACCGGCCTCAAGACCACCAACGCCCGTCGACCGCCGGAGGGGCGGGCGCTCACGGAAGGGCGGGCCGGGGAGCGCGGGAAAGGGCGAGCGGGAGCGCGTACGGACGGGCGGGCCGGGGACCGTACAGGGCTGGCGGCGCCCGGCGTGATCGTCCGGTACGCGGTGGACGCCGCGGCGTACTGGCGGATCACCGCCGGGGAAACCGCTTCCGAAATGCCCGAAAGAGCGAACCCCGAACCGCCCGTCGCCGTCTTCTGCCCCGATCTGGGCTTCGCCGGCCCCGACCCCGAGCCGGTCGCCCTGGCCCGGGCCGCCGCTGCGCGTCTCGGCGCAGCCGGAGTAGTCCGGCTGTCGCCCTCCGTGGCCCCGCCGCGCCTGGAGGACCCGGCTCCGGCCTGGCTGGCGCTGCGCACATCCGGCGCGGACCGCGGCCCCGCCGAACAGGTCCGCGCGGCGAACGACCGGCTGCTGGCCGCGTTCTTCTCCCGGGCGGACCTTTTGCTGACGCCCACCACCCCGAACCCGGCGCACGGTCACGAGGGTCCGGGCGACCGGTATTCGACGGCGCTCACCTGGGCGTTCAACCTGAGCGGTCACCCGGCGGTCAGTCTCCCGGCGGGGATCGGCACGGACGGCTGTCCGCTGGGACTCCAGGTGATCGCGGCCCACGGCGGCGAAGCGGCGCTGCTGGCCGTCGCCCGAGCCGCCGAGAGCTGACGCCCACACGCTCACATCCACACGCCCACACGCCCACTCGACCACATCCACCGCACATACTTGCGTGCACATTTAATGCAGGCGCATACTGTTGCCCGGGGGGCGCCGAAACCCACATCCTGCGCCTTGCACCGCACACCGATCACTGGGGGATCAGCCATGACGCGACGCAACGTCCTTTTCGTGCTGGGCAGCAGCCGCCCGGACGGCAACACCGAGTCGTTGGCCCGCGCGGCGGCGGAGCAGCTGCCGTCCGACGTGGAGCAGACATGGATCAGCCTCGCGGCGCATCCCCTGCCCGACTTCGCCGACCAGCGTCACGACGTCGACCACGTCCGTCCGACCGAGGGCAGCGCCGCCCTGCTGCTCGACGCCACGCTGGCCGCGACGGACATCGTGATCGCGTCCCCGTTGTACTGGTACTCGGTCTCCGCGCAGACCAAGCGCTATCTCGACCACTGGTCGGGCTGGCTGCGCACCCCCGGCCTCGACTTCAAGGCGACGCTGGCGGGGCGCACCCTGTGGGGCGTCACCGTGCTGGCGGACGACCGTCCCTCGGTCGCCGACCCGCTCGTCGGAACGCTCCACAACTCGGCCGCGTACCTGGGGATGCGCTTCGGCGGAGTGCTGCTCGGCAACGGCAGCGCGCCCGGCGACGTCCTGAACGACACGGAGGCGCTGGCACGGGCGAAGACCTTCTTCGCCCAGGACACCCCGCTCGCCCGCTTCCCGGACGAGACCCGCTGAAGGACCGCCGGAGGGAGCGTCGGAACACCGCTGGCGACGCGGCCGCTACGCCGTGACGTCCTTCGTCGTGAAGCGCGCCCAGGCCGCCGAGCCGAAGAACGCCGCGTACAGCGCCTGGAGGCCGAGGTTCTTCTGCAGGTCGTCCCAGTAGACCGGCTCGCGCATGAGGTCGGCGAAGGACAGCCAGTAGTGCGAGAAGAAGTACGGCTGCAGCGCGTCGAGCTGGGGGATCTGGTCGAGGATCTGGACGGTGATCAGCAGGCCGACGGTCGTCGCCATCGCCGCGATGCCGCTGCCGGTGAGCGTCGAGACGAACAGGCCGAGCGCCGCGACGCCGATCAGGGAGACCGCCACGACCAGGGCGATCAGCAGCGCCCGCAGCAGTCCGTCCCCGAAGCCGATCCGGGTGCCGGAGATCGTCGTCAGATCGCCGAGCGGGAAGAGCAGCGCGCCGACCGTCAGCGCGGAGAGCGCGACCACGAGGGTGGCGACGAGGCAGAAGGCCATGACGGTCGCGTACTTGGCCAGCAGGAGGCGGGAGCGGCCGGCCGGGGCGACCAGGAGGTAGCGCAGCGTGCCCGCGTTCGCCTCGCCGGCGATCGAGTCGCCCGCGATGACGCCGATCGCCATGGGCAGGAAGAACGGCAGGGTCACGGCCAGCGCGGTGAAGACCAGGAACAGGCCGTTGTTCGTGACCTGCGCGATGAACGCGGGCCCTTCGCCGCCTCCTCCCCTGCCGCCAGAGCCGCCCGACCCGCCGTCACCGGTCTCGAGCTTCACCGCGATCCCGACCAGGATCGGCACGGCCGCCAGCACGCCCAGCAGGGCCAGGGTGCGCCAGCGCCGGAAGGTCGTCAGCAGCTCGCTGCGGAACAGTCCGAGAGTCCAGGTCCACGAACGCGGCCGGGGCTGAGGCTCGGCCGAGGACGGGGACGGGGACGGGGTCCGGGACGGGGTCGGGGACGGCGAGGGGGGCATGGACGGGGACGGCAATGAGGTCCGGGACGCGGCCGGCGAGGGAGTTCGGGACGGGGAGAGGGACGGCTGCCCGGACGCTTGCGGCTGAGGGGCCGTCGGGTTCGTACCGGCGGTTCGGGAGCGGGGGCGGTGGTCGTCGTCCGACGGTTCCGTCTCAGCCCGCGACATCGAAGCCCTCCCCCGTGAGTGCCACGAACGCGTCCTCCAGGGAGGCCCGTTCGACGGCGAAGCCGCGGACGCGAACGCCCGCCGTCACCAACGCGGTGTTCAGGTCGGCCGGATCGCGGTCCGGCGGCGGCGCCTCCGCGCTCACCCGGTCCTCGCCGACGACGACGTCGGCCGCGCCCTGCTCCTTCAGCACCCGGGCCGCGTCCGCCGGGTCCGGGGTCGTGACGACCAGCCGACCGCGGGTCCCCGACGCGAGTTCCGCCACCGGACCCTGCACGATCAACCGGCCCTGGGCCATGACCGCCGCGTGGGTGCACACCTGCTCGATCTCGTCGAGCAGGTGCGAGGAGAGGAAGACGGTCGTGCCCTCCGAGGCCAACTCCCGGACGAGCGAACGGATCTCCCGCATGCCCTGCGGATCCAGCCCGTTCGTCGGCTCGTCGAGGACCAGCAGCCGGCGGGGCTGCAGCAGGGCCGCCGCGAGCCCCAGACGCTGCTTCATGCCGAGGGAGTACGCCTTCGCCTTCTTGCCCGCGGCGGCCGTCAGTCCCACCCGGTCCAGCGTCGCCCCGACCCGGGCACGCCGGGTGCGCGGGTCGGCCGTCGGATCGGCCGCGTCGTACCGCAGCAGGTTGTCCCGGCCGGAGAGGAAGCCGTAGAGGGCGGGCCCCTCGATGAGGGCGCCGACGTGCGGCAGCACGGCCCGGACGGCCCGCGGCATGGGTTGCCCCAGGACGCGGGCCGTGCCGGACGTGGGCTCGATGAGCCCCATCAGCATGCGAATGGTGGTCGTCTTGCCCGAGCCGTTGGGCCCGAGGAAGCCGAAGACGCTGCCCGCCGGGACGGTGAGGTCGAGACCGTCCACGGCGAGCTGACCGCCGCGGTAGCGCTTGGTGAGGGCGCGGGTGCGGATGACGTCGGCTCCGGCGTCGTCGGCGGCGGCTTCATCGTCGTCCAGGGTGGCTGCGTCGACGTCGTCCATGGACTCCCTCACCGGCTTCCTCCCCGCGGCGCCCTCACCCGAGGGCGCCGACCGCGCTGTTCGTGCACCCAGTCGGTGCGTGCTCCGTTACGACCGCGCCGCTACGCCTGCGCCGCTGCCGGGGCCCGCACCGCTGCGTCTGCGCCGCTCACTTGCCCGCGTCGGCGGCCTTCACCAGGGCGTCCTTGGTGACCGCACCGACGTAGACCTTGCCGTCGTCCGTCATCAGGGCGTTGATCAGACGGGTGGAGAAGACGGTCCCTGAGCCGAACTTGCCGCTCACCTTGTCGCCGAAGGAGCCGAGGAACCCGCCGAGGTCGCCGCCGGCCTCGGCGCCCGAGGGCGCGCCCTCACCGCCGGCGCCGAAGACGGCGACCGAGGTCCAGCCCTCGCCGATGACGTCCAGGCCCCCGGGACCGCCCGGACCGCCGAAGGCCTCCGCGAAGTCGTCGGAGCCGCCGCGCCCGGGGACCGGCATGCCTCCCTCGTCAGCCTTGCCGTCCTTGCCGTCCTTGCCGTCCTTGCCGCGCTTGCCTCCCTCGTCGCCTTCGGTGACCTTCGCCCCCTTGGGAGCGGTGAAGTCGAAGGTGGAGGCGGCGGGCTTGGCGAAGGTGACCTGGGTGAAGCCTGCATCGACGACGGCGGCGCCGCCGCTCGCCGGGGTCAGCGTGAACTTCAGCGGCAGGCCCGTCTTCGCGTCCACCGCGACGCTGATCGCGCCCACCGTGGACCCGGACTGCTTCGGCTTCACGAGCAGCTTGTAGGCGTCGCGGCCGGCGACCTGCACCGTGCCGTCGACGGTGACCGACGTCGTGTCGTCGACCGCCTTCAGGGCGTCCTCGGTGAGGTCCTTGGGCGTCGCGGGAACCGGGGACTCCGCCTTCTTCCCCGCGCCCTCCTCGACGGTGGAGTGGTAGACCTCGTTGGACCCGCTGTCGTACCCCCACACGTTCTTGCCGTTGTGGATGACGCTGTATTCGGCGGCGTTCTCCAGCAGTGAGAGCTTCTGCCGGTCCGGGCCGTCGGCGGCGACGCGCAACGTGTGCGTGCCGGAGGCGAGTTCGGTGAGCTTCGCGGACGGATCGGCGGCCGAGCCGTCGTCGCCCTTGGTCGCCCCCGAGAGGAGGCCGCTCTCCAGACCGCCGAGGTCGGGCAGCCCCAGGTCCGTGGTGATCTTCACCGTGCCGGACAGCTGCTGCACGTCCGAAGCGGCGATCTTGTCGAGGAGCTGCTGTGCGGTGATCTTCGGCAGGTCGGGGTCGCCGGAGTCGGCGAGCGCCGGGACCAGCCCGATCGTCGCGGCCGCGACACCGATCACGGTGACCGGAACGACGTACCGCACGGCCTTGCGCCGTCCGACGCGCAGGTCGTCGGCCTCCCCGCCGGTGGCGTCCCCGCCGGTCATGGTGTCGTCGGATGCCTTCGGTGCCATGTGTCCCTTACCTCCGTCGTCGGCGGCGGCTGGTCATCACGCTGAACGTCCCACCCCGAGCCGCCATTCTCACCCGAATCGGTGAGGAGTGGTGTTTTCCGTGGTTCCCATCTGACCAAATCGACTCCTGGGAAGCGTCAACCCGAGGGCTCAACTCCGCATACACCTGCGGTATGACACGGGAGCGTCAGGACGACCGCGGACCCGTAGGGGTAGCCACGGATCGACAACCCTCCGGAGCCGAAGTCGGAGGCAGAGACAGCGGCAGCGGCAGCGGCAGCGGCAGCGGCAGGGGTGCTCGGCAGTGGGACGGCTCGGTGGGTCGGCAGCCGGACCTCGGCGGTTCGGCGATCAGGGGGCGGGACGCGCGGGGAGGGTTCAGCCGGCGCGGTGGACCACCGCGTCACAGAGTTCCATCAGCGCCGCCTTCGCGTCGCACTCGCGCAGCGGCGCCAGTGCGGCCCGCGCGTCGTTCGCGTACCGCACGGTGTCCCGGCGGGCCTGCTCCAGCGCCGGGTGGGCCCGGAGCGCCTCGATGGCCTCGGCGAGCCGGGCGTCGTCGCTCAGGTCGGAGTCCAGCAGCTCGCACAGTGCGATGTCCTCGGGCAGGGACAGACGCGCGGCCCGCTCCCGCAGTCGCAGCACGGGCAGGGTGGGCACGCCCTCGCGGAGATCGGTGCCGGGAGTCTTGCCGGACTCGTGCGAGTCGGACGCGATGTCCAACACGTCGTCCGCCAGCTGGAAGGCGACGCCGAGCCGCTCGCCGTACTGCGTCAGCACGTCGACGACCGTGTCGTCGGCGCCCGACATCATGGCGCCGAACCGGCAGGCCACCGCGACCAGCGAACCCGTCTTGCCACCGAGCACGTCGAGGTAGTGGTCGACCGGGTCCCGTCCGTCCGTGGGCCCCGCCGTCTCCAGGATCTGGCCGGTGACCAGCCGCTCGAACGCCTCCGCCTGCACCCGCACCGCCTCCGGACCGAGATCGGCCAGGATGTGCGAGGCGCGCGCGAAGAGGAAGTCACCGGTGAGGACGGCCACCGAGTTGCCCCAGCGGGCGTTCGCGCTGGGAACCCCGCGCCGTACGGCGGCCTCGTCCATCACGTCGTCGTGGTACAGCGTGGCCAGGTGCGTCAGCTCCACCACCACGGCCGACGGCACGATGCCCGGCGCGTGCCTGTCCCCGAACTGCGCCGCGAGCATCACGAGCAGCGGGCGGAACCGCTTCCCGCCCGCCCGCACCAGGTGCTGGGCGGCCTCCGTGATGAACGGAACCTCACTCTTGGTGGCCTCGAGCAAGCCTTCCTCGACAGCCGCCAATCCGGCCTGGACATCGGCTTCCAGAGCCTGGTCCCGCACGCTCAGCCCGAACGGCCCGACGACGGTCACGAGGGGTCTCCTGTCTGCTGGTGTCTACTGGCGATTACGCGGTTTGTCGATAGGTCGCTGCCATCACTCGAGTCAGCGTATCCGGTCACGTTTCGATCACCGATAGCCCCCACGTCCCCCGGGGGCGAATGCACTCGCCCGCGAGGTGCGCGCATCGGGCCAGACCGTATCCGATCACATCCATGATGTTTCTGATCAGCCCATACGAAGAGATATTCATCGGGTTGCCGCGAAGTACCGAATCATGTTCCCTCCGAGGCCGGCGCACGGCCGGGTCCGCCGTGGCGGCACGGTCTCGCCGTCGCGTCTACAGAGAGTGACCCCGGCGCGACGCATCCGCGGGACGCGGCCGCCCGGCACAGCCGCCCGACGCAGCCATCCGGCGCGACATCGACCGCGGCCAGGGGCGCCCCACGCGGCCGAGAGCGCCACAGCCGGCGCGACCGACGGCGCGACGGAGACCGCCCCTCCTCTCCCCTGTGCCATAACAAGCCAGTTGAGGCTAATGCCCGATTTACGAGTCTTGCGATCTCGCGTGACATGGCTCACTGACGTCCACGCGGCGACCGACGTCCGCCACCGCTCGATCCGCCGCACCCGCCAAGTGAGTTGACGGTTTGCACCCACAAAGGATCAAGTACCCCATACGGCA
This sequence comes from Streptomyces sp. NPDC001027, assembly GCF_040299045.1. Taxonomy (NCBI): domain Bacteria; kingdom Bacillati; phylum Actinomycetota; class Actinomycetes; order Kitasatosporales; family Streptomycetaceae; genus Streptomyces; species Streptomyces sp. NPDC001027. The sequence continues at coordinate 38,123 of NZ_JBEPBI010000001.1, read as the reverse complement.
CAGACCAAGGTCAATAGGGGTCATCTGTGAATCCGGCACTTGTTCCGGACATGTGCTCTCGCATACGTTCCCGGCCTGTCGGGCGGACGCCTAATCCTGCCGCCGCCCGTAACACCCACCGAGAAACGCATGGCAGGAGCGGGGGAACCAGGTAGGTCGCCGCAGCGCATTGCCCTGACGTTCTGGACATCCAGAGCTTTTCAGGCAATCCGTTACGGCTTGGGGTGAAGTCGCGACCGTCAGGACGCGACCGGGCAGCTCCCGCCCGAACCCGACAGCTCACCTCGCAGGCGACGGAGAGGAAAACTCGTCATGTCCGCTGCCGCTCAGCGTTCCACCCGCACGTCCCGCCTCGTCCGCAAGCTCGCCGTCGCCGGCACCGGAGTCGCCGTGCTGGCGCTCCCGCTCATCGGCGCGACCACCGCCTCCGCGGCCACCACGCCGACCGTCGCCACCGCGACCAGCCTCGGCTACTCCGACAACCTCGACGGCTGGATCCGCGCCTCCCTGCAGGTCATGTCGCAGCACGGCATCCCGGGGTCGTACAACGGCATCTACCGCAACGTCATCCGCGAGTCCTCGGGCAACCCCTACGCCATCAACCTCTGGGACTCCAACGCCGCCGCGGGCATCCCGTCCAAGGGCCTGCTGCAGGTCATCGACCCGACCTTCCGCGCCTACCACGTCGAGGGCACCTCCTGGGACTCCTACGACCCGGTGGCGAACATCACCGCCGCCTGCAACTACGCGGCCGCCCGCTACGGCTCGATCGACAACGTCTTCGGCGCCTACTGACGATCCGGCCCGACCGACAGCGGGACCCGACCGGGACCGACGCCCCCGCCGCCGACCGACAGCCGAACGGCTGCCGGTCGGTAGCGGGTCGGTAGGGGGTCGGCAGGGGGTCAGTCGGCGAACGGCTGCCGGTCGACGTCGGGTCGGCTGCGGGTCGGTCGGCCGACGGGGGCTCCGCCGCGCCGTCCGGGCCGGGGCGGACTCACGGAAACAGTCTTTCGAGGACGACGGCCACGCCGTCGTCCTCGTTCGACGTCGTCACCTCGTCGGCCACCGCCTTGAGTTCGGGGTGGGCGTTGGCCATGGCGACGCCGTGCGCCGCCCAGTCGAACATCGGGATGTCGTTGGGCATGTCCCCGAAGGCCACGGTGTCCTCGGGTCGCAGCCCGAGATGTTCCGCGGCCAGCGCCAGCCCCGTCGCCTTGGTGATCCCACAGGGCTGGAGCTCGACCGTGCCGGGACCCGACATGGTGACCGTGGCGAGAGAGCCCACCACCGAGCGGGCCGTCGCCGCCAACTCGTCGTCGGACAGGGCGGGATGGCGCAACAGCACCTTGCTGATCGGCTCGCACCACAGGTCGTCGCGACAGCCCACGCGCAGCGCCGGCAGCGTCGGGTGGGGCATCCGGTAGCCCGGTTCGATGAGCGTCAGCCCGTCGACCCCGTCCTGGTCGACCGCCGCGTACAGCTGCCCGACCTCCGCTTCGATCTTGCCGAGCGCGGTCTCCGCCAGCTCCCGGTCCAAGGTCACCGACCACAGCAGCCGGTCCGCGCCGGCGTCGTACAGCTGCGCGCCCTGTCCGCACACCGCGAGCCCCCTGCTGTGCAGGCGCTCGAGCAGCGGCCGCACCCGGGGCGCGGGCCGTCCCGTCACCACCAGGTGGCGTGCGCCGGCGGCGGCCACCCGCGCGAGTGCGTCGAGCGACCGGTCGGAGAAGGTGTCGTCGCCGCGGAGCAGCGTTCCGTCCAGGTCGGTGGCGATCAGGGAGTACGCGGTGCGCGCGGCATATGCGGTGGGTGCGGCCATGATCAGAGAATACGGATCCCGTACCCCCCGGGTTCGACGCGAAGCGAACCACGGCCAGGTCCTGCCCTGTTCTGCCAACTCTCCTTGCGGGACTGGCCTCGTGCCGTCCCGGGACTGGTCCAATGAAGCGGCTTTCTGACGCATCGCCGGGTGGTGGACGGTCAACGTCCCGCGCACCGGTCGGAGATCGCGTGCCGGATCCCGAACCGCCCGGGGGCAGGCGGCCGGACGGACGGTGTTGCGCGCCGAAACGCCTCGCCGGCCCGTCCCCCATGTCGCTTTCGCCAGGTCAGCCGTAACGTGTGGCCCGGCTCGCCGCACCCGCGCGACATCCGCCCGGTGTCCGGTGAGCACGACATGGCGAGCACCAGAGAGTGCAGGAAAGAGAGGCAGTACCCGATGCCCCCCTTCGACCTTCCCGAGGGCGATCCCTTCGGCCCGCACAACCTCCCGTACGGCGTGTTCTCCCTCTCGGGCTCCACCGGACGGACCGTCGGCGTCCGGCTCGGCGAGCAGGTGCTGGACGCGGGCGCGGCAGCCCGGGCGCTCGGCTCGCCCCACGCGGAGCTGCTGTCGGCGCCGACGCTGAACCCGCTGCTCGCGGCGGGCCGCGTCGTCTGGTCGCAGGTGCGGCATGCGCTCACGGAGTGGGTCACCGACCCCGCTCACCGGCCCACCGTCGAACCGCTGCTGCATCCCCTGTCCGCGGTGTCCCTGCACCTCCCCTTCGAGGTCGCCGACTACGTCGACTTCTACTCCTCCGAACATCACGCGCGAAACGCCGGCGCGATCTTCCGCCCGGACGCCGGCGACACCCTCCTCGCCAACTGGAAGCACCTGCCGATCGGTTACCACGGCCGCGCCGGCACGGTCGTCGTCTCCGGAACGGACGTGGTGCGCCCCTCGGGCCAGCGCAAGGCGCCCTCCGACCCCGCCCCCGTCTTCGGCCCGTCCGTGCGGCTCGACATCGAGGCCGAGGTCGGCTTCGTGGTCGGCGTGCCGTCGAAGCAGGGCGCCCCGGTCGCGCTGTCCGACTACCGCGAGCACGTCTTCGGGCTGTGTCTGCTCAACGACTGGTCCGCCCGTGACATCCAGGCCTGGGAGTACGTGCCCCTCGGCCCCTTCCTCGGCAAGTCGTTCGCCACGTCGGTGTCGGCGTGGATCACCCCGCTGGAAGCTCTGGACGAGGCCCGGACGACTCCCCCGGAGCGGACCCACCCCCTCCTTCCCTACCTGGACGACTCCGACGCCGAACCCGCCGGCTACGACCTGCGCATCTCCGTCGCGGTCAACGGTCACGTCGTCTCCGAGCCGCCCTTCTCCGCCATGTACTGGACGGCCGCCCAGCAACTGGCCCACCTCACGGTGAACGGGGCGTCCCTGCGCACCGGCGACCTGTACGGCTCGGGCACCGTGAGCGGACCGAACCCGGACCAGCTCGGCTCCCTCCTGGAGCTGACCTGGAACGGCCGTGACCCGCTGGAACTCCCCGACGGCAAAAGGGCGTTCCTGGAGGACGGCGATGTGGTGACCCTCTCGGCGTGGGCTCCCGGCCCCGACGGAGTGCGGGTGGGTCTGGGCGAGGTGAGCGGCCGGGTGGTCGCCGGTTGAGACCCCGCTCACACTCCCGGCCCCGGGCTCGATGACGGGCAGCGCGACAGGGGGCGATGGCACGACAGGCCGCGGCACGGCGGGCGATGGGACGCCGAGCCGTGCGAGGACAGGCAGCGCCACGACAGGCGCTTGCACGCCAAGCGGTGCGACGACAGGCAGCGCCGCGACGGGGGATTGCATGCCGGGCAGTGCCGTGTCCGGCGACGGGAGGACGGGCGGTGCGCCGGCCGACATCCGGGTCCGCGCCCGGCCAGGTCGGCCCGCGCCGAATCCGGGCGTCGACTTGGGCTGACTCCCGGGGGAACCGCCGTCATACTGGCGGCGGGCGCGGTCCTTGTACCGGGCCCGCCGCCCGTGGCAGGCCGCAGGTGTGCGCGACGACGGCACACACGTCGCGCCCGTGTGGCGCGCGCCGCCTTCCCGACCAGGATCCGGAGCCCCCGGCATGACCGTCTGCCTGCTCCTGCTGAGCATCGTCGGCCTGACCGCCGCGGTGCCGGCCCCCCGTGCACTGACCCGCGCCGCCTGGCCCGAGCGGGAGCCGGTGGTGGGACTGTGGGTGTGGCAGTGCCTGGTCGCCACCGTCCTGCTGTGCTGCCTGACGGCCCTGGTGCTGGGCGCCGCAGCCGTCTTCCACACCGTCCGCTCGCGGGTCTTCGCACCTGCCCCGGCGTCGGTCACCGAGGCGTACGACCTCTCCGCCGCCCCGCTGTGGGCGACGGCCCTGACCCTGCTGCTGGCCTGCGGGGCCGCGTGGACCACCGCCATGCTGGCCCGTGAACTCGTCGAGGCGCGCCGACGCCGTGACCGGGCGCGGGCCCACCTGCGCGAACGCGCCCCCGACCTGCCCGCGGGACTGCCGCCCGCCCGGGGCCCGCTGCTCGTGCTGGAGGACGAATACCCCGACGCCTGGTGGATGCCCGGCAACCCTCCCCAGTTGATCGTGACCACCGGGGCCCTGCACCGCCTCACCTCCCACCAGCTGGACGCCGTCCTCACCCATGAGCGTGGCCATGCCCGCGCCCACCACGACTGGCTGCTGCACCTGTCCACGGCCCTCGCCACCGGTTTCCCCCGCATTCCGCTCTTCTCCCATTTCTGCGACCAGACGCACCGCCTGGTCGAACTCGCCGCCGACGACACGGCGTCACGCCGCTGCGGGCACCTGACCACGGCGCTGGCCCTGATCGAGCTGAACCAACACCGCGGCGTCCTGTCCTGCGCGTCCAGTCACCGCCTGCTGGGCGAGCGCGTCGACCGCCTCCTCGAGCCGCCGCCACGCCTGCTGCGCCGACACCGGGCGCTGACGACGACCGTCGCCACGCTGGTGCCGCTGCTGCCGCTGCTGATCACCTTCGCCCCGGGGCTGACGGCGCTGTCCTGATCCGGCGGATCTCCCCCAGAACTGGCGGATCTGCCTCGACGAACGGCTGTTTCCCCAGGTCAACGTCGTGTCTGACGGTGCCGCAGATGGCGCAACATTCCGGCAACACTGCTTTTCCTAGTGGGTCGGTATGGTTCAAAACATGCCAGCCACCGACCGCATCCGAGACCACGCCGGCCAGGGCGCGACCACCGTCGCCGCCCACCGTGCGCGGCGTCGGCTGCGCGCGGACCAGGCCCGTCAGCTGGCCGATCTTCTCCGTCGCCAACTGCTCGGCGGCGATTTCCCGGCCGGCACGCTCCCCCACGAGGCGACCCTCGCCGCCGATTACCGCGCCTCCCGCAACACCGTCCGCGAGGCCCTCGACCTCCTGCGGGCCGAAGGCCTGGTGGAACGCCTGCCCGGCGTCGGCACGATCGTGGTGGCGCAGAAGTACCCCCATGGACTGGACCGTCTGATGGGGCTCGCGGAGACCCTGCACGAACACGGCCACGTCACGAACGAGGTCCGCACGATGGGTCCCGTAGCCGCACCCGCGCCGGTGGCCGACCGCCTCCGCGTGCCGTCCGGCTCCGACGTCCTCTACATCGAACGTCTGCGCCGCCTGGGCGGCGTGCCCCTCTCCCTCGATCTCACCTACGTGCCGATCGACATCGGCGTCGATCTGCTGGGCGCCGATCTGGAGAACACCGACGTCTTCCGTCTCCTCGAGGCTCTCACCGGGCAGCGCCTCGGCCACGCCGAGATCACCCTGGAGGCGGTGAACGCGGACGCCCATTCCGCCGCCGTGCTGGAGGCTCCGCGCGGGGCGGCCGTCCTGATGCTCGAACGCCTCACGCATCTCGCCGACGGACGCCCGGTGGACCTCGAGTTCATCCGCTTCCGCGGCGACCGCATCTCGATGAGCGGCCGACTGCACCGCTCGCTGTGACCTTCCATCTCCCGCCGCCCTCCTCCAGCCTTTCCGCCCCGCTTCCCCGCTCTCACCCCTTCATCGTTCGGCAAGGCCCCATCGGTTCGCTGCCGCGCGGGATTTCTCAGAATTTCTCGGGACTTTTTCGGAGACAGCCATGACCCTGGCGCCCCAGCGGGCCGACGTGCCCGTGACCATCGACGAGTCGAAGTGCATCGACGGCTGCACCCTCTGTGTGGACATGTGCCCGTTGGACTCCCTCGCCATCGACGAGAGCAACGGCAAGGCCTACATGCACGTCGACGAGTGCTGGTACTGCGGCCCCTGCGCGGCCCGCTGTCCCACCGGAGCCGTCACGGTCAACATGCCCTACCTGCTCCGGTGAAAGGCCCGCATCCCCGATGAGAACCAAAGCAGCCGCCGCGACCGCCGCCCTCCTGCTGTTCCCGCTCGCCGGGTGCGGCAGCGCCGAGGCCGGCAGCGGCTCCACGGTCACCGTCACCGTCGGTTACCAGTCCAAGACCATCAACACGGTCACCGCGGGCACCCTCCTGCGTTCCCTCGGCTACTTCGAGAAGGAACTGAACGCGCTCGGCGACGGCAAGACCTACAAGGTGGACTGGCAGGACTACGCCACCGGCGCTCCCATCACCGCGCAGATGACCGCCGGGAAGATCGACATCGGCTCGATGGGCGACTTCCCGCTCCTCATCAACGCGGCCCGCGGCAAGCAGCTGAACCAGCCCACCCACCTGGTGTCGATCACCGGATACAACCTCCGCGGCGGCCTCAACACCATCGTCACCGCGCCCGACTCCCAGCTCGCCTCGCTCCAGGACCTGAAGGGCAAGAAGGTCTCCACCAGTGTGGGCTCCGCCGCGGACGGCACCCTCGTGCGCGCGCTCCAGCGGGCCGGCATCGACCCGGACAAGGGCATCGAGAAGCTCAACCAGCAGCCTGCCGTGGGCGCTTCGGCGCTCTCCGCGGGCAGCGCCGACGCCCTCTCTCAGTTCGTCGCCTGGCCCGGCCTGCTCGCCTACCAGGGCAAGGCCAAGGCCCTCTACGACGGCGCCCAGCTGAACCTGGCCACGTTCCACGGCGTCACCGTCCGCGAGAGGTTCGCCAAGGAGCGCCCCGGGGTGCTGGAGGCGTTCCTCAAGGCGCAGTCCGAGGCCACCGCCTATCTGAACGACCACCCCGTGGCCGCCGCAGAGAGCGTCGCCAAGGCCACCAAGCTGCCTGCCGAGGTCGTCTACCTCTACAACGGCGCCCACGGCATCTCCACGTTCGACCCGGCCGTCAAGCCGCAGCTGATCTCCGCCCTCAAGGAGGACGTGTCGATCCTCAAGGGGGCGAAGCTGACCGGCGACGTCGACGTGGACTCCTTCGTCGACGACGGGTACGTCAAGAAGGCGCTCGGCTCGTCCTACGCCCGGCAACTCGCCGCCGCTCCCCCGCCCGCCGCGAGCGAGATCTGGCCCAAGGGCGACGCCACGAAGACCCTCGCCTTCAAGACGCCCGCCGAGCTGCTGACGTACGTCGCCGGGCACAAGGACGAGATCCGCGCCGCCTACGTGCCCGACGCCACCACCGGCACCCTGTGGTTCGCCGACAAGGCGGTCTGGGTGGCCGACGGCACGACCCTCCTGCCCTTCGTCACCCCGGCCACCGCGCAGGCGTATGTCGCCGGACACGGCGGCGCCCGCGTCGTCACCTATGCCGACGCCCTGGGGCGGGCGTCATGACCCGGTATGCGCTGCGAGTCGCCTCGGTGGCCGGCGCCCTCGGCGTCTGGCAACTGCTGACCAGCCTGAACGTCGACCTGTGGCTGCGGTTCTCGCAGTTCCCGACCGTCGCCGACGTGGCCCGGGCCTTCGCAGACCGCATGGCCGGCGACGACTACTGGACCGATCTCACCGACAGCCTCACCCGCATCCTCAGCGGCTTCCTGCTGGCCGCCGTCGTGGGCGTGGCCACGGGCGTGCTCGTGGCGCGCTCGCGGCTGGCCGAGGACCTGCTCGGACCGGTCCTCGAGGTGGTGCGGCCGATCCCCGCGATCGCCCTCGTGCCCGTCTCGATCCTCCTCTTCCCCTCCAACGAACAGGGCATCGTCTTCATCACCTTCACCGCCGCCTTCTTCCCCGTCATGGTCTCCACCCGGCACGCGGTCCGCGCGCTGAGCCCCGGCTGGGAGGAAGCGGTGCGCACCATGGGCGGCGGCAGGTGGCGGATCCTCGGCTCGGTCGTCCTTCCGGGCGCGCTGCCCGGCATCTTCGGCGGGCTCTCGGTCGGCATCGGCGTGTCGTGGATCTGTGTGATCTCCGCCGAGATGATCTCCGGTCAGTACGGCGTCGGATACCGGACCTGGCAGGACTACACGGTCGTGGACTACCCCGGCGTCTTCGTCGGCATGGTCACGATCGGCGTGCTCGGCTGGGCCACCTCCACGGCCGTGGAACTCCTCGGTCGCCGACTGACGCGCTGGCTGCCGCGCACGTCGTACGTCCCCGCGGGCCGGCCGCGTCCACGGCGCCCCGGGACGCCCGCACCGGCGCCGGCGCCGGCCTCGTCCGCCTCCGCCGCGTCCCTCTCCGACTCTTCGGGCGGCGCCGCCCACGACGCCGTCCGCACCGGACCCGAGCCCGAGGGGACGCGCCATGAGCACCTCGTCTGACACCCGCCAGACCACCGGCCCCGCGACCGGGACGGCCGCCGACGCCACGCGCACCTCCGCCCCCACCTCCTCCGCCGCGGAACCCGCCGTCTCCGCCGAAGCCGCCGGCACGGCGACGGGCGGCGGGCGGACGAGCGGGACGCAGGCGGACGGCACGGCGACGGGCCCACCCGCACGGGGCACCCGGCTCACCCTCCGGGCGGCCGCTCTGGGCCGCCCGGACGCCGCCGCCCTGGCCGACGTCGACCTGGACGTCCCCCCGGGCGAGATCCTCACCGTCGTCGGCCCTTCGGGCTGCGGCAAGTCGACTCTGCTGCGCACGTTCGCCGGGCTGCTGCCGGTGCTGGGCGGCGCCGTGGAGCAGGACGGCCTGCCGATCGGCGGACCCGCGGCGGACCGAGCGCTGGTCTTCCAGGAGGACGCCCTGCTGCCCTGGCGCACCCTGCAGGCCAACGTCGAACTGCCCCTCGCCATCCAGGGCCTTCGGCGCGCGGAACGCAGGAAGAAGGCCGCCGGATGGCTCGAGCGGGTCGGACTCGCCGACCGCGCACGGCAGTTGCCGCACCGCGTCTCCGGAGGACAGCGCCAGCGGGCGCAGCTGGCCCGCGCCCTCGCCACGGGCCCGCGCGCCGTCCTCATGGACGAGCCGTTCGGCGCCCTCGACGCCCAGACCCGCGCCGGCATGCAGGACCTGCTCGTGGAGGTGCTGCACGGGACCGGGGCGACCGTCGTCTTCGTCACGCACGACGTGGACGAGGCCCTGTTCCTCGGCGACCGCGTGGCCCTGCTCGGCGCGGGCCGCCTCGTCGCCGTACGGGACGTGCCCCGCCCCCGCGACCGCACCGCCCACGACGACCCCGCGCGCGCGGCCCTGCGGCGCGACGTCCTGACCTCCCTGAGCACCTGAAAGGCACCCCGGTGGACACCCCCCTGCAGATCCCCGCGCTCACCGACGCCGAAGAACTGACCTGCGACGTCCTCGTCATCGGCGGCGGCACCGCAGGCACCATGGCCGCCCTGACCGCCGCCGAGCGCGGCGCGGACGTGCTGCTCCTGGAGAAGGCCCACGTCCGCCACTCGGGCGCGCTCGCCATGGGCATGGACGGCGTGAACAACGCCGTCATCCCCGGCCGCGCCGAGCCGGACGACTACGTCGCCGAGATCACCCGCGCCAACGACGGCATCGTCGACCAGTCCACCGTCCGGCAGACCGCCACCCGCGGCTTCGCCATGGTGCAGCGCCTGGAGTCGTACGGCGTGAAGTTCGAGAAGGACGAGCACGGCGACTACGCGGTCCGCCAGGTCCACCGCTCCGGCTCCTACGTACTGCCCATGCCGGAGGGCAAGGACGTCAAGAAGGTCCTGTACCGGCAGCTGCGGCGACGCGAGATGCGGGAGCGGATCCGCATCGAGAACCGGGTGATGCCGGTACGCGTGCTGACGGCACCCGACGACGGGCGGGCCATCGGCGCGGTCGGCTTCAACACCCGCACGGGGCAGTTCGTCACCGTCCGCGCGGGCGGCGTCATCCTCGCCACCGGCGCGTGCGGCCGCCTCGGCCTGCCCGCCTCCGGCTACCTGTACGGCACCTACGAGAACCCCACCAACGCGGGCGACGGCTACGCGATGGCCTATCACGCGGGCGCCGAGCTGACCGGCATCGAGTGCTTCCAGATCAACCCGCTCATCAAGGACTACAACGGCCCTGCCTGCGCCTACGTCGCGAACCCCTTCGGCGGCTACCAGGTCAACAGGCACGGCGAGCGGTTCGTCGACTCCGACTACTGGTCGGGGCAGATGATGGCCGAGTTCGCGGCGGAGGTCGCCAGCGACCGCGGCCCCGTCTACCTGAAGCTCAGCCACCTGCCCGAGGAGTCGATCACCTCCCTGGAGTCGATCCTGCACTCCACCGAGCGCCCTTCCCGCGGCACCTTCCACTCCGGCCGCGGCCACGACTACCGCACCCACGACATCGAGATGCACATCTCGGAGATCGGCCTGTGCGGCGGCCATTCCGCGTCGGGCGTCCGGGTGGACGAGCACGCCCGCACCACCGTGCCCCGGCTGTACGCGGCGGGCGACCTCGCCTGCGTCCCGCACAACTACATGATCGGCGCATTCGTCTTCGGCGACCTGGCCGGCTCGGACGCCGCCCAGTACCGGGCGTACGACGGCGAGCTGCCCGCCGATCAGCTGCGCCAGGCGCACGAGTTGATCTACCGCCCGCTGCGCAACCCGCAGGGCCCGCCGCAGCCCCAGGTCGAGTACAAGCTGCGCCGTTTCGTGAACGACTACGTCGCCCCGCCGAAGTCGGGCGCGCGACTGTCGCTCGCCCTGGAGTCCTTCGAGCGGATGCGCGACGACATCGCCGAGATGGGCGCCCGTACCGCCCACGAGCTGATGCGCTGCGCCGAGGTCACCTTCATCCGCGACTGCGCGGAGATGGCCGCGCGCGCCTCGCTGGCCCGCACGGAGTCCCGCTGGGGCCTCTACCACGACCGTCTCGACCATCCTCATCGTGACGACTCCTCCTGGTTCCACCACCTGGATCTGCACAAGTCCCCTTCCGGCGCCATGGAGTTCACGGCCCGGCCCGTGGCTCCGTATCTCGTGCCGATCGAGGAGTTCACCCCCGTCGGCGGCCCGTCGCGGCACATCGGCGAGGTCCATGCCGAGAACGTGGCGACGGCCGGTTCACGGGACGTGGCCCCGGTCGCCGCTGGGGTCGACGCCTTCGCCGCGCGGACGGACGCCCCCGCGCCCGCCGGGCCCGAGCCCGCCCTCGACCACGCCTCCTCCCTCCGGTCGTCATCCCGTCTGCTCGAACTCGTCGCCCTCGCCGAGGAGGAGCCCGAACTCGACGCCCTGCTGCCCTACTTGTCCGACGCCGCGCCCGCCGTCCGGCGCGAGGCCGTCGCCGTCCTCACCGAGACCCTCCCTTCGGGCACCGGGCCCGCGCTGGCCGAGGCGCTGCGCGACCCCGCCGCCGCGGTACGCTCCGCGGCCGCGGCCTCCCTCCGAGAGCTCGTCGAGACCCTGCCCGCGGAGCCCGCCCTTCGGGACGGCCTCGCCGCCGCGCTGGCCGAGTCCGACCCCGTCGTCCGTGCGGCGGCGCTGGACGTGCTGCGCGCCCTGCGTCTCGGGGACGCGGCCCTGTTCGCCGACGCCCTCACCGACGCGGACATCGCCGTCCGGATCGAGGCCGTCCGTGCCCTGGTCTCCGTCGACGCCGCCGACGAACTGGCCCGCGCGGCGACCGCCGACCCCTCCCGCGAGGTCCGCGTCACGATCGCCAAGTCCCTCGCCACCGTGGCTGCCGGACGCCTCAGCGACGACACGCCGACGGGACCCGGCGTCGGCCACGGCGCCGGCGCGGATACGGGTGCCGGCACGGGCGTGGATCTCGCGCCGGACGCCGTGCATGCGGCGCTCGTCCGGCTGGTCGACGACCCCGACGCCCTGGTCCGTGCCGCCGCCTATGGGGCGCTGGGCACGACCGGCTGCCCGGCGCCGCTCGTCGCCCGAGCCGTGCAGGCCCTGGCGGACCCGGCCTGGCAGGTCCGCGCCGGCGCCGCCACCGCGCTGTCGGTGACCCACCCGGACACGGCCGTGCCCGTCCTCGCCAAGGCCCTGGCGGATCCGAACGCGGACGTCCGCAAGGCCGCCGTCCTGGCCCTGACCCGCCTGCGCGCCTCCGAGGCCGCCCGCGCCGCCCTCGCCACGGCGACGACCGACTCGGACGCCGACGTCAGGGCCTACGCGGGCCGCGCCCTCTGAGGAACATGCCCGCGGCGGTGACCGCGGGCCGGGCACGCCGAGGACCAACGCGGCACAGGCGACGCCTCCGGCTCAGGCTCGTCCGGCTCCGATTCGTCCGGCTCCGATTGGTCCGGCTGGCCTCCTGCTTCGGCCTCGGTTGCCTATATCCAGTCCTCGGGCGCGGGCTCTTCGTCCACGTCGGGCCAGAGATCCGCGGCGCCCGCGTTCGGGTCGGTGGGTGCAGCGGCCGCGGCGCCGCGCCCACCAGCCCCGACGTCGGCAGCCGGGCCCTCGGCGCTGCCGGCGGCCGCGCTGCCGACCGGGGGCCCGCCCAATGAGGCCAGGACCGCGACCACGCCCTCTCCGTACGTCACCAGCTTCTTCTCGCCGACCCCGCTGATCCCGCCGAGCTCCCGCACCGATGTCGGCCACACCGTGGCGATCTCCCGAAGCGTGGCGTCGTGGAAGATGACATACGCCGGAACGCCCTGCTCACGGGCCTGTTCCGCGCGCCAGGCGCGCAACGCCTCGAACGCGGGCTGCAGCTCCTCGGGCAGCTCGGCCGCGGCCGCCTTGGCCCCCTTGCGGCCGGACGAGGACCCGCCCGACGCCTTGGACGACGTGGCCGGCTTCTTCGGCTCCTTGCGCAGCGGTACGTCCCGCTCGCGACGCAGCACCGCCCCGCTGGCCTCGGTCAGCACGAGGGTGCCGTACTCGCCCTCGACCGCCAGCAGCCCCTGCGCCAGCAGCTGACGGACGACCCCTCGCCACTCGCCCTCGGTGAGATCCTCGCCGATGCCGAACACCGACAGCTGGTCGTGGTCGAACTGGATCACCTTGGCTGTGCGCTTGCCCATCAGGATGTCCACGATCTGCACGGCGCCGAACTTCTGGCCGCGCTCGCGCTGCAAACGCACCACCGTGGACAGGACCTTCTGGGCCGCGACCGTGCCGTCCCACGTCTGCGGCGGGGTGAGGCAGGTGTCGCAGTTGCCGCAGCCCGCCGCGTCCGGCTCCTGGCCGAAGTAGGCGAGGAGCTGTCCACGGCGGCACTGGGCGGTCTCGCACAGTGCCAGCATCGAGTCCAGATGGGCGCCGGCCCGCCGCCGGAAGGCCTCGTCGCCCTCACCGGACTGGATGAGCTTGCGCTGCTGGATGACGTCGTTGAGGCCGTACGCCATCCATGCCGTGGACGGCAGCCCGTCGCGGCCGCCGCGCCCGGTCTCCTGGTAGTAGCCCTCGATCGACTTCGGCAGGTCGAGGTGGGCGACGAACCGCACGTCCGGCTTGTCGATGCCCATGCCGAAGGCGATGGTCGCGCAGACCACCAGGCCGTCCTCGCGCAGGAACCGGGACTGGTGGGCCGCGCGCGTCCCCGCGTCCAGACCGGCGTGATAGGGGACCGCCTCGATGCCGTTGCGGGAGAGGAACTCGGCCGTCTTCTCCACGGAGTTGCGCGAGAGGCAGTACACGATGCCCGCGTCGCCCGCGTGTTCCTCCCGCAGGAAGTTCAGCAACTGCTTCTTGGGGTCGGACTTCGGCACGATCCGGTACTGGATGTTGGGCCGGTCGAAGCTCGCCACGAAGTGCCGGGCCGACGGCATGTTGAGCCGCTGGGTGATCTCGTCGTGGGTGGCGCGTGTCGCCGTGGCCGTGAGGGCGACCCGCGGGACGTCGGGCCAGCGCTCGCCGAGCACGGCGAGGGTGAGGTAGTCGGGGCGGAAGTCGTGGCCCCACTGGGACACGCAGTGCGCCTCGTCGATCGCGAACACCGCGATCTTGCCGCGCGAGAGCAGCTCCTGGGTCGACTCCAGGCGCAGCCGCTCCGGCGCGAGGTACAGCAGGTCCAGCTCGCCGGCCAGGAACTCGGCCTCGACCACGCGCCGCTCGTCGAAGTCCTGGGTGGAGTTGACGAACCCGGCGCGCACGCCGAGCGCCCGCAGCGCGTCCACCTGGTCCTGCATCAGCGCGATCAGCGGGGAGACGACGATTCCCGTGCCGGGTCTGACCAGGGCGGGGATCTGGTAGCAGAGCGACTTGCCGCCGCCGGTCGGCATGAGGACCACCGCGTCCCCGCCGGCCACCACGTGCTCGATGACCTCTTCCTGCGCGCCGCGGAAGGCCTCGTATCCGAAGATCCGGTGCAGCGTGGCCAATGCCTCGCTGTCGGTCCGCTCCGGTGTCCCGGTGGTCCCTGTCATCTCGCTGATCCCGCCCGTCGCGCCCATCGTCTGGTCCCCCGTACGTCGCCCTTCGACCACTGCCTCCACGATAGGGGTCCGCACCGACACCGCCGGAGTTATCCACAGACCCGATCCGGTGACCCGGCGTGACGCCGCCGGTTCTCGGGCCGGCTCGCTCACCCGGGCGACGACGATGGGCCCGGCTCCCCTGGGGAGACCGGGCCCATCGTGTCGGCGGGCGCACACCGGCGCGGCCTCGCCGGTTCAGCGCACGAACACTCCTGCCTGGTTCGCCAGGTCCAGGAAGTACTGCGGCGCCACACCGAGCACGAGCGTGACCGCCACGCCCACGCCGATGGCCGTCATCGTCAGCGGTGAGGGGACGGCGACGGTCGGGCCCTCGGGACGCGGCTCGCTGAAGAACATCAGCACGATCACCCGGATGTAGAAGAAGGCGGCGATCGCGGACGAGATCACGCCGACCACGACCAGCGGCGCCGCGCCGCCCTCCGCCGCCGCCTTGAACACGGCGAACTTACCGGCGAAGCCGGAGGTCAGCGGGATGCCCGCGAAGGCCAGCAGGAACACCGCGAACACGGCCGCCACCAGCGGGGACCGTCGGCCGAGCCCGGCCCACTTGGACAGGTGCGTCGCCTCACCGCCGGCGTCGCGCACCAGCGTGACCACGGCGAACGCGCCGATCGTCACGAACGAGTACGCGGCCAGGTAGAAGAGGACGGACGAGACGCCGTCGGGCGTGGTCGCGATGACGCCGGCGAGGATGAAGCCGGCGTGCGCGATCGAGGAGTACGCCAGCAGCCGCTTGATGTCGGTCTGTGTGATCGCCACGATGGCGCCGCCCAGCATGGTGACGATCGCGACGCCCCACATCACCGGCCGCCAGTCCCAGCGCAGGCCGGGCAGGACGACGTAGAGCAGGCGGAGCAGCGCGCCGAACGCGGCCACCTTGGTCGCTGCGGCCATGAAGCCGGTGACGGGGGTGGGCGCGCCCTGGTAGACGTCGGGCGTCCACATGTGGAAGGGCACCGCGCCGACCTTGAACAGCAGACCCATGACGATCATCGCGACGCCGATGAGCAGCAGCGCGTCGTTGCCCATGGTGTCGGCGAGCGCCGGGTTCACGTTCTGCACCGTCCCGTCGACGACCTGCGCGATCGTCGCGTACGACACCGATCCCGCGTACCCGTACAGGAGGGCGATGCCGAAGAGGGTGAAGGCGGAGGCGAACGCCCCGAGGAGGAAGTACTTGACCGCGGCCTCCTGCGACATGAGCCGCTTGCGGCGGGCCACGGCGCACAGGAGGTACAGCGGCAACGAGAAGACTTCCAGGGCGATGAAGAGCGTCAGCAGGTCGTTGGCCGACGGGAAGACGAGCATGCCGGCGACCGCGAACAGCAGCAGCGGGAAGACCTCGGTGGTCGTGAAGCCGGCCTTGACGGCGGCCTTCTCGCTGTCGCTGCCGGGTACGGAGGCCGCCTGGGCGGCGAAGGAGTCGACCCGGTTGCCGTGCGCCGCGGGGTCGAGGCGCCGTTCGGCGAAGGTGAACGCGCCGACCAGCGCGGCCAGCAGGATCGTGCCCTGCAGGAAGAGGGCGGGTCCGTCGACGGCGATCGCGCCCATGGCCGCGATGCGCGCCTTCGTGGTGCCGTAGCCGCCCGCCGCCAGCGCGATGACGGCGGCGAACGCGGCGACCAGCGCCACGACGGACACGAACAGCTGTGCGTAGTAGCGGTGCTTGCGCGGCACGAACGCCTCGACCAGCACCCCGATGATCGCCGCGCCCACGACGATCAAGGTGGGCGACAGTTGCCCGTACTCGATCTTCGGCGTGTCGATCTTCGAGATCGGTTCGGTCGCGGCTGCCGCCGTTGTCCACAGGCTGTGGACGGCTGATGCGCTCACTTGGCCGCCTCCACCTCGGGCCGGGGGTCCTTCTTGTGCACGTCGGACAAGGTCTGCTTGACCGCCGGGTTCACGATGTCCGTGACGGGCTTGGGATAGACGCCCAGGAAGATCAGCAACACGATCAGCGGGGCGACGACGGCGAGCTCACGCGCGCGCAGGTCCGGCATCGCGGAGACCTCGGGCTTGACCGGCCCTGTCATCGTCCGCTGGTAGAGGACCAGCGTGTAGAGGGCGGCGAGGACGATGCCGAAGGTGGCGATGATGCCGACGGCCGGGTAGCGCGCGAACGTGCCCACCAGCACGAGGAACTCGCTCACGAAGGGCGCGAGCCCCGGCAGCGACAGCGTCGCCAGACCGCCGATCAGGAACGTGCCGGCCAGCACCGGGGCGACCTTCTGCACACCGCCGTAGTCGGCGATGAGCCGCGAACCGCGCCGCGAGATCAGGAATCCGGCGACCAGCATCAGGGCGGCCGTCGAGATGCCGTGGTTGACCATGTAGAGCGTGGCGCCGGACTGACCCTGGCTGGTCATCGCGAAGATGCCCAGGATGATGAACCCGAAGTGCGAGATCGACGCGTACGCCACCAGGCGCTTGATGTCCCGCTGGCCGACGGCGAGCAGCGCCCCGTAGATGATGCTGATCAGCGCCAGGACGAGGATCGCGGGCGTCGCCCACTTGCTGGCCTCCGGGAAGAGCTGGAGGCAGAACCGGAGCATCGCGAAGGTGCCCACCTTGTCGACCACCGCCGTGATCAGCACCGCGACGGGGGCGGTGGCCTCGCCCATGGCGTTGGGCAGCCAGGTGTGCAGCGGCCACAGCGGGGCCTTCACCGCGAAGGCGAAGAAGAAGCCGAGGAACAGCCAGCGTTCGGTGTTCGTCGCCATGTCGAGTGTGCCGTTGGCGCGGGCCGCGGCGATCTCCGTGAGCGAGAAGTTCCCGGCGACCACGTAGAGGCCGATCACCGCGGCCAGCATGATCAGACCGCCGACCAGGTTGTACAGGAGGAACTTGACCGCCGCGTACGACCGTTGGGTGGCCGCCGTCTCCTCGCCGTGCGCGTGGGCACGGTCCCCGAAGCCGCCGATGAGGAAGTACATCGGGATGAGCATGGCTTCGAAGAAGATGTAGAAGAGGAAGACGTCGGTGGCCTCGAAGGAGATGATCACCATCGCCTCGACGGCCAGGATCAGGGCGAAGAAGCCCTGCGTGGGCCGCCAGCGCTTGCTGCCGGTCTCCAGCGGGTCGGCGTCGTGCCAGCCCGCGAGGATGATGAACGGGATCAGCAGCGCGGTCAACGCCACGAGGGCGACCCCGATGCCGTCCACGCCGAGTTCGTACCGGACGCCGAAGTCGGCGATCCACGAGTGGGATTCGGTCAGCTGGTAGCGGGCGCCGTCCGGGTCGAAGCGGACCAGGACGACGATCGCGAGGACGAGTGTGGCGACGGAGAACAGCAACGCCAGCGCTTTGGCGGCGTTGCGCCGGGCGGCCGGCACGGCGGCCGTGGCCACCGCCCCGATCGCCGGGAGCGCCGCCGTCGCTGTCAGCAGAGGAAAGGACATCGGTATCAGACCGCCCTCATCAGCAGGGTGGCGGCGATGAGGACCACCGCACCGCCGAACATCGAGACCGCGTACGACCGCGCGAAGCCGTTCTGCAGTCGGCGCAGTCGCCCGGAGAGGCCGCCGACCGAGGCCGCCGTGCCGTTGACGACTCCGTCGACCAGGGTGTGATCGACGTAGACCAGGGAGCGCGTGAGGTGCTCGCCGCCGCGGACCAGCACGACGTGGTTGAAGTCGTCCTGGAACAGGTCCCGTCGGGCGGCCCGGGTGAGCAGCGATCCGCGCGGGGCGACGACCGGGACGGGGCGGCGGCCGTACTGGGCGTAGGCGATGGCCACGCCGATCACCAGCACCACCATCGTGGCGAGGGTGACGGTGAGGGCGCTGACCGGCGAGTCGCCGTGGGAGTGGCCCGTGACGGGCTCCAGCCAGTGCAGGAAGCGGTCGCCGATGCTGAAGAACCCGCCGGCGAACACCGATCCGAACGCCAGCACGATCATGGGGATCGTCATGGACCTCGGGGACTCGTGCGGGTGCGGCTCGTGGCCGTCCGCGTCAGGCTGCCAGCGCTTCTCCCCGAAGAACGTCATCAGCATCACGCGCGTCATGTAGTACGCGGTGATGGCCGCGCCGAGCAGGGCGCACCCGCCGAGGATCCAGCCCTCGGCGCCGCCCTTGGCGAACGCCGCCTCGATGATCTTGTCCTTGGAGAAGAACCCGGACAGCCCCGGGAAGCCGATGATCGCCAGGTAACCGAGACCGAAGGTGACGAAGGTGACCGGCATGTACGTGCGCAGACCGCCGTACTTGCGCATGTCGACCTCGTCGTTCATGCCGTGCATGACCGAGCCGGCGCCGAGGAACAGCCCGGCCTTGAAGAAGCCGTGCGTCACCAGGTGCATGATCGCGAACACGTAGCCGATGGGACCGAGGCCCGCGGCCAGCACCATGTAGCCGATCTGGGACATGGTCGAACCGGCCAGCGCCTTCTTGATGTCGTCCTTCGCGCAACCGACGATCGCACCGAACAGGAGCGTGACGGCGCCGACGACGGTGACGACGAGCTGCGCGTCGGGCGCGCCGTTGAAGACGGCGGCCGACCGGACGATCAGGTAGACGCCCGCGGTCACCATGGTGGCGGCGTGGATGAGGGCCGAGACGGGGGTCGGGCCCTCCATCGCGTCCCCGAGCCAGGACTGCAGCGGCACCTGGGCGGACTTGCCGCAGGCGGCGAGCAGGAGCATCAGGGCGATGGCCGTGAGCCTGCCCTCCGACGCGTCGCCGGCGATGCCGGGCTCGCCCTCCGAACCGAGCAGCGGGCCGAAGGCGAACGTCCCGAAGGTGGTGAACATCAGCATGATGGCGATGGACAGACCCATGTCGCCGACCCGGTTGACCAGGAACGCCTTCTTCGCGGCGGTCGCGGCGCTGGGCTTGTGCTGCCAGAAGCCGATGAGCAGGTAGGACGCGAGACCGACGCCCTCCCAGCCGACGTACAGCAGCAGGTAGTTGTCGGCGAGGACGAGCAGCAGCATCGCCGCGAGGAACAGGTTCAGGTAGCCGAAGAAGCGGCGCCGCCGCTCGTCGTGCTCCATGTACCCGATCGAGTACAGGTGGATCAGCGAGCCGACGCCCGTGATCAGCAGCACGAACGTCATCGACAACTGGTCGAGGCGGAAGGCGACGTCCGCCTGGAATCCCTCGACCGGGATCCAGCTGTACAGGTGCTGTGTCAGCGTGCGGTCTTCGGCGCTCCTGCTCAGCAGGTCGCTGAAGAGGACCACGCCGATCACGAAGGAGACGGCCGCGAGCAGCGTGCCGATCCAGTGGCCGACGGCGTCGAGCCGGCGACCGCCGACCAGCAGGACGGCCGCTCCGAGCAGGGGCGCCGCGATCAGCAGCGCAATCAGGTTGTCCACGATTCTTCCGACCCCTTACAGCTTCATCAGGCTGGCGTCGTCGACCGAGGCCGAGTGGCGGGAACGGAACAGCGACACGATGATCGCGAGTCCGACCACGACCTCCGCGGCGGCGACCACCATCGTGAAGAAGGCGATGATCTGGCCGTCGAGATTGCCGTGCATCCGGGAGAAGGCGACGAACGCGAGGTTGCAGGCGTTGAGCATGAGCTCGATGCACATGAAGACGACGATCGCGTTGCGCCTGATCAGCACGCCCGTCGCACCGATCGTGAACAACAGGGCTGCGAGGTAGAGGTAGTTGACGGGGTTCACTTCGACGCCTCCTCCGTCCGCCGGGAGTTCGGCCCCAGGCGGGGCGGCTCGACCGCGGCCCGCTCCAGACGCTCCTCGGCACGCTGCTCGATGGCCTTGAGGTCGCTCAGCGCCTCGGCGGACACGTCCCTGATCTGGCCGCGCTCGCGCAGCGTGCTGCTGACCGTGAGCTCCGACGGGGTGCCGTCGGGCAGCAGGCCCTGGACGTCCACCGCGTTGTGCCGTGCGTACACGCCGGGGGCCGGCAGCGGCGGAACGTGCTTGCCCTCGCGGACGCGCTGCTCGGCCATTTCCCGCTGGGTCTTGGGCCGCTCGGTGCGCTCGCGGTGGGTGAGCACCATGGCGCCCACGGCCGCCGTGATGAGCAGGGCGCCGGTGATCTCGAAGGCGAAGACGTACTTCGTGAAGATGAGGGCGGCGAGGCCCTCCACGTTGCCGTGGGCGTTCGCCTCGGTGAGGCCGTTGAACTCCGTCAGGGAGGCGTTGCCGATGCCGGCGATCAGCAGGACGCCGAAGCCGAGGCCGCACAGCAGCGCCAGCCAGCGCTGCCCCTTGATGGTCTCCTTCAGCGAGTCCGCCGCGGTGACGCCGACGAGCATCACCACGAACAGGAAGAGCATCATGATCGCGCCGGTGTAGACGACGATCTGCACGATGCCGAGGAAATAGGCGCCGTTGGCGAGGTAGAACACCGCCAGGACGATCATGGTGCCGGCGAGACAGAGCGCACTGTGCACGGCCTTCTTCATGAAGACGGTGCACAGGGCGCCGGCCACCGCGACCGTGCCGAGCACCCAGAACTGGAAGGCCTCGCCGGTCGAGGTGGCGTAGGCGGCGAGCTGCGCGCTCATCGGCCCACCACCTCCTCCGACGCCGACTCGCCCGGTCCGGACGTGGACGCGGCCTCCTGCGGGCCCTCGCCCTTGGAGACGGCCGTCTGGCGTTCCGTGCCGGGCGCGGCCTCCGTCACCAACCCCCGGTAGTAGTCCTGCTCGTCGGTGCCCGGGTAGATGGCGTGCGGCGAGTCGACCATGCCCTCGTCGAGGCCGGCGAGCAGCTGCTCCTTGGTGTAGATCAGGTTGGCGCGGCTGGAGTCGGCCAGCTCGAACTCGTTGGTCATCGTCAACGCGCGCGTGGGACACGCCTCGATGCACAGGCCGCACAGGATGCAGCGGGCGTAGTTGATCTGGTAGACGCGCCCGTACCGCTCGCCCGGGGAGTAGCGCTCCTCGTCGGTGTTGTCCGCGCCCTCCACGTAGATGGCGTCGGCCGGGCAGGCCCAGGCGCACAGCTCACAGCCGACGCACTTCTCCAGGCCGTCCGGATGACGGTTGAGCTGGTGCCGTCCGTGGAACCGGGGAGCTGTGGTCTTCTCCTGCTCCGGGTACTGCTCGGTCAGCCGCTTCTTGAACATGGCCTTGAAGGTCACGCCGAAGCCGGCCACGGGGTTCTGGAAACCGGGCTTGGTCTCCTTGGGCTCCTCAGCCATCGGACGCCTCCTTTCCATCCAGCGATCCGTCACTCACAGTGTCCACTCCACCACTGACAATGAGCTCCCGCTCCCGGCTCGGGCGACGCCTCGGCACCGGCGGCAGCTCCTGCCCCGGCAGCGGCGGCACGGGGAATCCGCCCGCCATCGGGTCGAAGTCGGCCGGCTCGGCGGGGGCCTGAGCCTCCTTCCGCGCGTTGCGGAACATGTCCGCGACGAAGGACAGCAACAGCAGGACCAGGACGCCGCCGCACACGTAGAGGGCGATGTCGGTGAAGTCGTAGTTCTCGTTGCGCAGCGTCCGTACGGTCGCGACGAGCATCAGCCACGTCACCGACACCGGGATCAGGACCTTCCAGCCCAGCTTCATCAGCTGGTCGTACCGGACGCGGGGAAGCGTGCCGCGCAGCCAGATGAAGAAGAACAGCAGCAGCTGCACCTTGACGACGAACCAGAGCATCGGCCACCAGCCGTGGTTCGCGCCCTCCCAGAAACCGCTGATCGGCCAGGGGGCGCGCCAGCCGCCGAGGAAGAGCGTGGTCGCCACGGCGGAGACCGTCACCATGTTCACGTACTCGGCGAGCATGAACATCGCGAACTTGATCGACGAGTACTCGGTGTTGAAGCCGCCGACCAGGTCGCCCTCGGACTCCGGCATGTCGAAGGGGGCGCGGTTGGTCTCGCCGACCATCGTGATGATGTAGAGGACGAAGGAGACCGGCAGCAGGAGGATGTACCAGCGGTCCTGCTGCTGCTCGACGATGGTCGAGGTCGACATCGACCCCGAGTAGAGGAACACCGAGGCGAACGCCGCGCCCATGGCGATCTCGTAGGAGATCATCTGCGCGCAGGACCGCAGGCCGCCCAGCAGCGGGTACGTGGAGCCGGAGCTCCAGCCGGCCAGCACGATGCCGTAGATGCCGACGGAGGCGACCGCGAGGACGTAGAGCATCGCGATCGGCAGGTCGGTCAGCTGCATCGTGGTGCGCTGACCGAAGATCGAGACCTCGTTGTCGGCCGGACCGAAGGGGATCACCGCGATCGCCATGAAGGCCGGGATGGCCGCGACGATCGGCGCGAGGATGTACACCACCTTGTCCGCGCGTTTGACGACGAGGTCCTCCTTCAGCATCAGCTTGATGCCGTCGGCGAGGGACTGGAGCATGCCCCAGGGACCGTGCCGGTTGGGACCGATGCGCAACTGCATCCAGGCGACGACCTTGCGCTCCCACACGATGGAGAACAGCACGGTCACCATCAGGAAGGCGAAGCAGAAGACCGCCTTGACGACGACCAGCCACCAGGGGTCGCGGCCGAACATCGAGAGGTCCTCAGCGGCGAAGTACGGGCTCATGCCTCCACCTCCTTGGGGGCGTCGGCGGTGAGCTTCGCCGGGCCGATGCGTACGAGGGAGCCGGGCGTGGCCCCGGAGTCGGAGGCGACGCCCCGGCCGGTGGAGTTCAGCGGGAGCCAGACGACCCGGTCGGGCATCACGGTGATCTGCAGCGGCAGTGCGACCGTTCCGGCGGGTCCGGTGACGGCGAGCAGGTCGCCGTCCGCGACACCCGCCTCGGCTGCCGTGGCGGCCGAGACACGCGCGCGTGCCGCGTGCCGGGTCCCGGCGAGCGCCTCGTCCCCCTGCTGGAGGACGCCCTGGTCGAGCAGCAGACGGTGCCCGGCGAGGACGGCCTCCCCGGCGGCGGGCCGCGGCAACTGCGCGGCCTGCTCCGTGGACTCGGCGGCCCCGGGACCCTCCCAGGCCCCGAGCCGGTCGAGCTCCGCACGCGCGGTGCGCAGATCCGGCAGGCCGAGATGGACGTCCATGGCGTCGGCGAGCATCTGCAGCACGCGGGCGTCGGCGGGCGCCACACGGCGGGTCATCTGGTCGGGCTTCAGTGCCGCCTCGAAGAAGCGGACCCGACCCTCCCAGTTGAGGAAGGCGCCCGGCTTCTCGGCGACCGCGGCCACCGGGAGGACGACGTCGGCGTGCTCGGTGACCTCACCTGGCCGCAGCTCCAGCGACACCACGAAGCCGGCCTCGGCCAGCGCCTCACGCGCGCGTGCCGGGTCGGGCAGATCCGCGATCTCGACGCCGGCGACGAGCAGCGCCTGCAGTTCGCCGGAGGCGGCGGCCTCGACGATCTGCCCGGTGTCCCGGCCGTACCGGTGCGGGAGTTCGGCCAGGCCCCAGGCCGCGGCGACCTCCTCACGCGCGCGGGGGTCGGTCGCCGGACGGCCGCCCGGCAGGAGCGACGGCAGGGCGCCCGCCTCGATCGCGCCCCGCTCCCCCGCCCGGCGCGGAATCCACACCAGCCGGGCGCCGGTCGCCGAGGCGGTCCGGGCCGCGGCGGTCAGCCCGCCCGCCACCGCCGCCAGCCGTTCGCCGACGACGATCACCGCGCCCTCGGCCCGCAGCGCCTGTGCGGCCGTGGCGCCGGCGTCCGCCAGGCCGGAGCCGCTCGCCAGCGCGTCCAGCCACTCCGTCTCGGTGCCCGGAGCGGCCGGCAGCAGGGTGCCGCCCGCCTTCTCCAGGCCACGGGTGGCATGCGTGGCCAGCGAGAACACTCGCTGGCCGTGCCGCCGCCAGGCCTTGCGCAGTCGCAGGAAGACGCCGGGCGCCTCCTCCTCCGACTCGAACCCGACCAGCAGGACGGCGGGCGCCTTCTCCAGGGAGGAGTACGTGACGCCCGTACCGTCGAGATCGCGGCCGCGGCCGGCGACGTGGGCGGCCAGGAAGTCGGCCTCCTCGCTGCTGTGCACCCGCGCGCGGAAGTCGATGTCGTTCGTGTCGAGCGCCACGCGCGCGAACTTGCTGTACGCGTAGGCGTCCTCGACGGTGAGACGGCCGCCGGTCAGCACGCCGGTCCTGCCGCGTGACGCCAGCAGACCCTGAGCCGCGATCTGCAGGGCCTCCGGCCAGGAAGCCGGTACGAGGTCCCCCTCGGCGTTGCGCACCAGGGGCGTGTCGAGCCGGTCCCGCTGCTGCGCGTAGCGGAACGCGAAGCGTCCCTTGTCGCACAGCCACTCCTCGTTGACCTCGGGGTCCTCGGCGGCCAGCCGTCGCATGACCTTGCCGCGGCGGTGGTCGGTGCGGGTGGCGCAGCCGCCGGAGCAGTGCTCGCACACCGACGGGGAGGAGACCAGGTCGAACGGCCGGGAGCGGAACCGGTACGCCGCCGAGGTCAGCGCGCCCACCGGGCAGATCTGGATGGTGTTGCCGGAGAAGTACGACTCGAAGGGGTCGCCCTCGCCGGTGCCCACCTGCTGCAGCGCCCCGCGCTCGATCAGCTCGATCATCGGGTCGCCCGCCACCTGGTTCGAGAACCGGGTGCAGCGGGCGCACAGCACGCACCGCTCCCGGTCGAGGAGCACCTGGGCGGAGATCGGCACGGGCTTCTCGTAGGTCCGCTTCCTTCCCTCGAAGCGGGACTCGGCCTGGCCGTGCGACATGGCCTGGTTCTGCAGGGGGCACTCGCCGCCCTTGTCGCAGACCGGGCAGTCCAGCGGATGGTTGATGAGGAGCAGCTCCATCACGCCGTGCTGCGCCTTCTCGGCGACCGGCGAGGTGAGGTGCGTCTTCACCACCATGCCGTCCGTGCACGTGATCGTGCAGGACGCCATCGGCTTGCGCTGGCCCTCGACGTCGACGATGCACTGGCGGCAGGCGCCTGCGGGGTCGAGGAGGGGATGGTCGCAGAAGCGGGGGATCTCGATGCCGAGCTGCTCGGCGGCCCGGATGACCAGGGTGCCCTTGGGCACGCTGATCTCGGCGCCGTCGATCGTCAACGTCACGAGATCTTCCGGCGGGACCGCCGCCTCGCCGCCTCCGGAGGGAGCGCTGGTGGTCACCGTCATGCGTTCACCTCCGTGTGCTTGTCCGCCCACGCCGTCGACTTGGCCGGGTCGAAGGGGCAGCCGCGGCCCGTGATGTGCTGCTCGTACTCCTCGCGGAAGTACTTGAGCGAGGAGAAGATCGGCGATGCGGCGCCGTCGCCGAGGGCGCAGAAGGACTTGCCGTTGATGTTGTCGGCGATGTCGTTGAGCTTGTCGAGGTCGGACATCGCGCCCTTGCCGGCCTCGATGTCGCGCAGCAGCTGCACGAGCCAGTACGTGCCTTCGCGGCACGGTGTGCACTTGCCGCAGGACTCGTGTGCGTAGAACTCGGTCCACCGGGTCACGGCACGCACCACGCAGGTCGTCTCGTCGAAGCACTGCAGTGCTTTCGTGCCGAGCATGGAACCCGCGGCGCCCACTCCTTCGTAGTCAAGAGGGACGTCGAGGTGCTCGTCGGTGAACATCGGCGTCGAGGAGCCGCCCGGCGTCCAGAACTTGAGCCGGTGCCCGGGTCGCATGCCGCCGCTCATCTCGAGGAGCTGGCGCAGGGTGATGCCGAGCGGGGCCTCGTACTGGCCGGGGCTCGCGACGTGGCCGCTGAGGGAGTAGAGCGTGAAGCCCGGGGACTTCTCGCTTCCCATCGACCTGAACCATTCCTTGCCTTTTTGCAGGATGGCGGGAACTGACGCGATCGACTCGACGTTATTCACCACAGTCGGGCACGCATAGAGGCCCGCGACCGCAGGAAAGGGGGGACGAAGCCGCGGTTGACCACGGCGGCCTTCGAGCGAGTCGAGCAGCGCGGTCTCCTCACCGCAGATGTACGCGCCGGCGCCGGCGTGCACGGTGAGCTGGAGGTCGAGTCCGCTGCCCAGGATGTTCTCGCCGAGGTAGCCCGCCGCATAGGCCTCGCGCACGGCCTCGTGCAACCGCCGCAGAACGGGGACGACTTCGCCACGCAGATAGATGAAGGCATGAGACGACCTGATGGCGTAACACGCGATCACAATGCCCTCGATGAGGCTGTGCGGGTTCGCGAAGAGGAGCGGGATGTCCTTGCAGGTCCCGGGCTCCGATTCGTCGGCGTTGACAACTAGATAGTGCGGCTTTCCATCCCCCTGGGGAATGAACTGCCATTTCATTCCCGTCGGGAATCCCGCGCCGCCCCGTCCGCGCAGACCGGAGTCCTTGACGAACGCGATCAGTTCGTCCGGCGACATGGCGAGCGCCTTGCGCAGGCCCTCGTATCCCTCGTGCCTTCGGTAGACGTCCAGGCTCCAGGCCCTGTCCTCGTCCCAGAAGGCCGACAGCACGGGTGCGAGCAGCTTCTCGGGGCTGCCGCCTTTCAGTTCGGGTGCCAAGGTCATCACTCCCCCTCCTCGGCGGTAGGCCCTGCCGGGTGAGCCGGGTCGGAGGCCGACGTGTCCTGTGGCGCGTCGTGCGAACTCAGGTGCTCGGTGGGCGACGGCTCGTGGACGGCCCGGTCCCGCGGCTCGTCGTGCGGCCCGCCGTCTCGCGGATGGACCACGCGCGCGGGTGCGGTCTCTCCCTTCGCCAGGCGAAGACCCACCAGTGACGCCGGTCCCGCACTGCCGCTCGCCTCGACGGCCCCCTCCCGCTCGTCGGGGAAGCCCGCCAGGATGCGGGCGGTCTCCTTGAAGGAGCAGAGCGGCGCCCCGCGCGTCGGGGACACCGTGGCGCCGCTGCGCAGGTCGTCCACCAGGCGCTTCGCGCTCTGGACGGTCTGGTTGTCGAAGAACTCCCAGTTGACCATCACGACCGGCGCGAAGTCGCAGGCCGCGTTGCACTCGATGTGCTCCAGAGTGATCTTTCCGTCGTCGGTGGTGCCTCCATTGCCGACACCCAGGTACTCCTGGAGCTCGTCGAAGATCGCGTCGCCGCCCATCACCGCGCACAGCGTGTTGGTGCAGACGCCCACCTGGTAGTCGCCGCTGGGTCGGCGCCGGTACATGGTGTAGAAGGTGGCGACCGCGGTGACCTCGGCGGTGGTGAGGTCCAGCACGTCGGCGCAGAAGCGCATTCCGGTGCGCGTGACGTGCCCCTCCTCCGACTGCACGAGGTGCAGCAACGGCAGGAGCGCGGACCGGGAGTCGGGGTAGCGGGCGATGATCTCGCGCGCGTCCGCCTCCAGCCGGGCTCGGACGTCGTCCGGGTAGGCGGGCGCGGGCAGTTCGGGCATGCCCAGGCTGACGCCCCGCTCGGAAGAAGAGGTGGTCACCGGTCGACGCCTCCCATCACGGGGTCGATGGACGCGACGGCGACGATGACGTCGGCGACCTGGCCGCCCTCGCACATCGCCGCCATGGCTTGCAGGTTGGTGAAGGACGGGTCCCGGAAGTGGACCCGGTAGGGGCGGGTGCCTCCGTCGGACACGGCGTGCACCCCGAGCTCGCCCTTGGGCGACTCGACCGCCGCGTACGCCTGGCCCGGCGGCACGCGGAAGCCCTCGGTGACCAGCTTGAAGTGGTGGATCAGGGCCTCCATGGACGTGCCCATGATCTTCTTGATGTGGTCGAGGGAGTTGCCGAGACCGTCGGGGCCCAGGGCCAGCTGGGCCGGCCAGGCGATCTTCCGGTCGGCGACCATGACCGGGCCGGGCTGCAGCCGGTCCAGGCACTGCTCGACGATCCCGAGCGACTGGCGCATCTCCTCCAGCCGGATCAGGAAGCGGCCGTAGGAGTCGCAGGAGTCGGCGGTCGGGACGTCGAAGTCGTACGTCTCGTAGTCGCAGTAGGGCTGGGTCTTGCGCAGGTCGTGTGGCAGACCGGTGGAACGCAGGATGGGGCCGGTGGCGCCTAGGGCCATGCAGCCCGCGAGGTCGAGGTAGCCGACGTCCTGCATGCGGGCCTTGAAGATGGGGTTCCCGGTCGCGAGCTTGTCGTACTCGGGGAGGTTCTTCTTCATCTTCTTCACGAACTCGCGGATCTGGTCCACCGCGCCGGGCGGCAGGTCCTGGGCGAGTCCGCCGGGGCGGATGTACGCGTGGTTCATCCGCAGGCCCGTGATGAGCTCGTAGATGTCGAGAATCATTTCACGATCACGGAATCCGTAGATCATGATCGTGGTGGCGCCGAGTTCCATGCCGCCCGTGGCGATGCACACCAGGTGCGACGACATCCGGTTCAGCTCCATCAGGAGCACCCGGATGATCTTGGCTCGCTCGGTGATCTGGTCCTCGACGCCGAGGAGCTTCTCGACGGCGAGACAGTACGCGGTCTCGTTGAAGAAGGACGTCAGGTAGTCCATGCGCGTCACGAACGTGGTGCCCTGCGTCCACGTGCGGTACTCGAGGTTCTTCTCGATGCCCGTGTGGAGGTAGCCGATGCCGCAACGGGCCTCGGTGACGGTCTCGCCCTCGATCTCCAGGATGAGCCGGAGCACCCCGTGGGTGGAGGGGTGCTGGGGGCCCATGTTGACGACGATGCGCTCGTCGTCGGCGCGGGCCGCTGACTGGACGACCTCGTCCCAGTCGCCGCCGGTGACCGTGTAGACGGTGCCCTCTGTGGTCTCGCGCGCCGAGGCGGACGCGGCTGATGACTGCGTGCTGCTCACGAGTACGACCTCCGCTGGTCCGGAGCCGGGATCTGGGCGCCCTTGTACTCGACGGGGATGCCGCCGAGGGGATAGTCCTTGCGCTGCGGATGGCCCGGCCAGTCGTCCGGCATCATGATCCGCGTGAGGGCCGGGTGACCGTCGAAGACGATCCCGAAGAAGTCGTAGGTCTCGCGCTCGTGCCAGTCGTTGGTGGGATACACGGGGACCAGGGACGGGATGCGCGGGTCGCCTTCCGGGGCGCTGACCTCCAGGCGGATCAGCCGGTTGTGGGTGATCGAGCGCAGGTGGTAGACGGCGTGCAGCTCGCGCCCCTTGTCGTGCGGGTAGTGCACGCCGCTGACGCCGGTGCAGAGCTCGAAGCGCAGGGCCGGGTCGTCGCGCAGGGTGCGGGCGACGCGGAGCAGGTGCTCGCGCTCGATGTGGAAGGTGAGCTCGTCGCGGTCGACGACCGTCTTCTCGATCGCGTTGCCGGGGAGGAGACCCTGCTCCTCCAGCGCGCCCTCCAGTTCGTCGGCGACCTCGTCGAACCAGCCGCCGTAGGGCCGGCTCGCCGCCCCCGGGAGCCGGATCGACCGCACCAGGCCGCCGTAGCCGGAGGTGTCGCCGCCGTTGTCGGCGCCGAACATGCCGCGCTGGACGCGGACCTCCTCCCCGCCCTGGCCACGCTGGCCGGGGAGGTTGGACGCGGAGAGGTCCTTCTCGGGGTTCACCCCGTTCGAGGAGCCGTTCGCGCCGTTCGCGCCCTGGGCGCCGTTCGCGTCGCTCACCGCAGCAGCCCCTTCATCTCGATCATGGGCAGGGCCTTCAGCGCCGCCTCCTCCGCCTCGCGGGCCGCCTCCTCGGCGTTCACGCCCAGCTTGGAGTTCTGGATCTTGTGATGGAGCTTGAGGATCGCGTCCATCAGCATCTCGGGCCGCGGCGGGCAGCCCGGAAGGTAGATGTCGACGGGCACGATGTGATCGACGCCCTGGACGATCGCGTAGTTGTTGAACATGCCGCCCGAGGACGCGCAGACGCCCATGGAGATGACCCACTTCGGAGCGGGCATCTGGTCGTAGACCTGGCGGAGCACCGGAGCCATCTTCTGGCTCACCCGGCCGGCGACGATCATGAGGTCGGCCTGGCGGGGCGAACCGCGGAAGACCTCCATGCCGAAGCGCGCCAGGTCGTAGCGGCCGGCGCCGGTCGTCATCATCTCGATGGCGCAGCAGGCCAGACCGAACGTGGCGGGGAAGACGGACGCCTTGCGCACCCAGCCCGCGGCCTGCTCGACGGTGGTCAGCAGGAAACCGCTCGGCAGCTTTTCTTCGAGTCCCATGACTTAAAGGCCCCTCAGTCCCATTCCAGGCCGCCGCGCCGCCACACGTACGCGTACGCCACGAAGACGGTGAGCACGAAGAGCAGCATCTCCACGAGCCCGAAGACACCCAGGGCGTCGAAGGTGACGGCCCAGGGGTAGAGGAAGACGATCTCGATGTCGAAGACGATGAAGAGCATCGCCGTCAGGTAGTACTTGATGGGGAAGCGCCCGCCGCCGGCCGGCGTGGGGGTCGGCTCGATACCGCACTCATAGGCCTCGAGCTTGGCGCGGTTGTACCGCTTCGGCCCGATCAGCGTGGCCATGACCACGGAGAAGATCGCAAAGCCTGCCCCGAGGGCTCCCAGTACGAGGATGGGCGCATACGCGTTCACCGCTCCTCGCTCCTCTCAGTCGGCACTGACTGCTGGCGATGACATCGGACTCGCGCTGGCCCGCAGGCCCGCGAACACCGCCCGTCCAGACGAAGATCGCGAACATGTGAAGCAGGTCACAAGCCCAACTGCCTCGCATCCTATGCCCGCCGCTCTGTGATCTGCGACACGGGGTATTACACAAGCTTTGTGATCTCCACCACCTGACGAACGATCATGAAGTCGTATCAGCGGTGATCTTCGTACGCGAAGCGTCAGAGTGATCACAAGAAGTGACATTTGCGCTCGTCATCGCAGGCCGGAGAGGCGTCTCCATATCAAGAGGCTTCCCTTGCATGCAAATTGGAGCTGGACGCGAAGGGCTGATAGAGGACCGCGTTCACACATCAGGGGGAGGGAGGGGCCGGACATGGACGCGTGCACGCGTTCACGAGCGGAAGCCGTCATGCCGCGGGCGCGAGACGCGGGCGTCCCGGTAACCGTTCCGTGACCTCCGCCACACCCGCGAGGGCCCCCAAGAGCGGGGCTTGGCCAACTGTCTCGACCGGTGGTAGGCGCATGACAATTCGGGCGTAACCGCGAAACACCATGATCACAGGCTTGATCACGTGCGTCCGCAATGTCCGTTACGGCGTCAATAAAGAACCCGAGGCGGGGAATTTGGGGCGTCCGTTGAACAACTGTGGCGCACCACACGTTTCTTGAAGGTATGGAGGAGCCCCTGATACCGGTTGTACCCATGTCCCTCACCGCTCACATACGCAGCCACCGGAAACCCCGCCGCAGCGCGTCGACGATCGCGATGCGGGCCGGAGTCGCCAGTGGTGTTCTCGGCACGCTGGCCGTCGCCACAGCAGCCGGCTCGGCCAACGCCGCCGAACCGGTGACGCAGACGCTCGAACTGCCCGTGCTCACCGGCGACCTGGCCGCCCAGGTCGCGCAGTCCGCCCAGGCCACGCAGCAGGCCGCGGCGAACTACCAGCTCCACGCGGAGCGTGACGCGGCTGCCGCGTCCGCCGCCAAGGAAGCCAAGAAGGACCTCGCCGAGGCCAAGGCCGAGGCGAAGAAGAAGGCGGAGGCCGCCCGCAGGGCCGCCGCCGAGCGGGCCACGCGCTCCGCCGAGCGCACCACGCTGACCTCGACGTCGGCCAAGGCCTTCAGCAGCACGAGCTCCTCCACGGCGACGGGTTCGGCCGCGGCCGTCATCGCCTTCGTGAAGGCGCAGATCGGCGACGCCTACGTGTCCGGCGGCACCGGACCCAACTCGTGGGACTGCTCGGGCCTGGTGCAGACCGCCTTCAAGCAGGTCGGCATCGACCTGCCGCGTGTCTCGCAGGACCAGTCGACGGCCGGCACCCGGGTGTCGCTGGACAACCTGCAGCCCGGCGACATCCTCTACTGGGGCAGCGCGGGCAGCGCCTACCACGTGGCGGTCTACGTCGGCGACGGCATGTTCGTCGGCGCGCAGAACCCGTCCACCGGCGTGGCCGAGAAGCCGCTGTCGTACGACCCGCCGAGCGGCGCGGTGAGGGTGCTCTGACCGCTCCCGGGCGCCTCTGAGGGCGCCTCACGCACGCAAGGGCCGCAGCCGCTCGGGGGCAGCGGCCCTTCGGGCTGTTCCCGGGCTCTGCGGGCGCGCTCGCCCGGGCGGCACGAGCGGCCGGCCCGTCATCCGGTGCGCCGCCGCGGGAGCGCGCGTCACGGCGCCGCCGGACGGGGCGTCGACGCACGGCCGTTCGTTCACGACCGACGAGGCGGCCAAGATGCCCGACATGTCGGGCACTTCAGCATTAGGCGGACGAGGGGGGAGCGGCCCCCCGCTGCGGCGGCCGAACGGCGGGCCCCCGCCCTGTGGTCGGGCCCGCCGCGTTCACCGGCCGGTCAGGCCTTCGGGGCCACCTTGCTCAGGCCGTTGATGATGCGGTCCATCGCGTCGCCGCCGGTGGGGTCCGTCAGGTTGGCGAGCATCTTCAGCGTGAACTTCATCAGCATCGGGTGGGTCAGGCCGCGCTGGGTCGCGATCTTCATGACCTTCGGGTTGCCGATGAGCTTCACGAAGGCGCGGCCCAGCGTGTAGTAGCCGCCGTAGGCGTCCGCGAGGATCTGCGGGTAGCGCTGCAGGGCGAGTTCGCGCTGGCCGGGCGTGGCGCGGGCGTGGGCCTGCACGATGACGTCGGCGGCGAGCTGTCCGGACTCCATGGCGTAGGCGATGCCCTCGCCGTTGAACGGGTTCACCAGGCCGCCGGCGTCGCCGACGAGCAGCAGGCCCTTGGTGTAGTGGGGCTTGCGGTTGAAGGCCATGGGGAGGGCGGCGCCGCGGATCGGGCCGGTCATGTTTTCGGGGGTGTAGCCCCAGTCCTCCGGCATGGACGCGCACCACGCCTTGAGGACCTCGCGCCAGTCGAGCTCCTTGAAGGAGTCGGAGGTGTTGAGCACGCCGAGGCCGACGTTCGACGTCCCGTCGCCCATGCCGAAGATCCAGCCGTAGCCGGGCAGCAGCCGGTCCTCGCCGGGGCCGCGGCGGTCCCACAGCTCCAGCCAGGACTCGAGGTAGTCGTCCTCGTGGCGCGGGGAGGTGAAGTAGGTGCGGACGGCGACGCCCATCGGACGGTCCTCACGGCGGTGCAGGCCCATCGCCAGGGAGAGGCGGGTGGAGTTGCCGTCGGCGGCGACCACGAGCGGGGCGTGGAAGGTGACTTCGCGCTTGTCCTCCCCCAGCTTGGCGTGCACGCCGGTGATGCGGCCGGTGCGGTCGTCGACGATCGGGGCGCCGACGTTGCAGCGCTCGTGGAGGCGGGCGCCCGCCTTCTGGGCCTGGCGGGCGAGCTGCTCGTCGAAGTCGTCGCGCTTGCGGACGAGGCCGTAGTCGGGGAAGGAGGCCAGATCGGGCCAGTCCAGCTGGAGCCGGACGCCGCCGCCGATGATGCGCAGACCCTTGTTGCGCAGCCAGCCGGCCTCTTCGGAGATGTCGATGCCCATGGCCACCAGTTGCTTGGTGGCGCGCGGGGTGAGGCCGTCCCCGCAGACCTTCTCGCGCGGGAACTCGGTCTTCTCCAGCAGGAGTACGTCGAGTCCGGCCTTGGCGAGGTAGTAGGCGGTCGTGGAGCCGGCCGGTCCCGCGCCGACGACGATGACGTCGGCGGTGTTCGCGGTGAAGGGCTCGGAGTGGGGCTCGGTCACGGCGGTCACGGCGGGATCTCCCCAAGTTCGGAATCTGCGTGCCGACCGGCACTGGACACGGGCAGTCTATTCAGCAGCATTGATCACCCGGCTGAAGGGCTGCCCCCGTGAACCGAGCTCTCCCCGTCGTACGGCTGCGCGTCCCCACGGACGAGGACGCGGTCGCCTGGCACCGGGTCTTCGACGATCCGGACGTCATGGAGTTCTTCGGCGGGAGATCCGCGGAGCTCTCGGTCTACGAGGAGCTCACCGCCCGCCAGCGCCGGCACGACGCCGAGCACGGTTTCTGCCTGTGGACGTTGCTGGACGCGGACGACCGGGTCATCGGGTTCACCGGCGCGCAGCCGTGGCCGCGGGACTGGGGTCCCCGGGGAGAGATCGAGATCGGGTGGCGGCTGGGGCGGGAGCACTGGGGCCGGGGGTACGCGACGGCGGCCGCCCGGTCGACGCTGGAGCGGGTGCGGGCGGCCGGGGTGCCGGAAGTGGTGGCCATGGTCGACGCGGGCAACCAGCGGTCCATCGCCGTCGCCGAGCGGCTGGGGATGCGGCTCGCGGAGACGTACGCGAGGCCGCAGTCGACGCGGGAGTCACACTGCTACCGCCTCGCCTGGTGACGACGTCGGTCACTCCCCGCAGTCGTCGGCTACGGAAAGACACCTGACGCTTCCGGACGGCGCCCCCGGGCGGTTACCCTTCCAGTACCGCTGGGGGTGACATCTGTGCTCATACCACCCAAAACACCCGAAGTGCGTGTGCCCAGGTTCGTCGGTCTGATGGCCGTGGACGCGCGCGAGGCGGCTGCGGCGCACGGTGTGCTGCTGGCCGCGCCGGACCGGCCCGACTTCCATCGCACGGTCGTCGACTACGTCGTACGGCAGTACCCCCCGCCGGGCGTCGAGGTGCCTCGGGGCGCCGTCGTCACCGTGTGGTTCGAGTTCCGCGACGGGGAGGGCGGCGGAGGCGCGGGCGTGCGCGAACCGCGCGTGCCGCGACCCGGCGGGGGCGGGCTGGAGCGCGAGCTGGACCGGCCGAAGGCCCCCTTCGCGGCGATCACCGGGTGACGGCCGTCGGGCCCGTCAGGGCCGTCAGGCCCGTCAGGCTTCCTTGAAGCCCCGGTGCAGGGTCACCACGCCGCCCGTCAGGTTGCGCCAGGCGACCTTCGACCAGCCTGCCTTGCGCAGGTGCTCGGCGAGGGCGGGCTGGTCGGGCCAGGCGCGGATGGACTCGGCGAGGTAGACGTAGGCGTCCGGGTTCGAGGAGACCGCGCGGGCGACGGGGGGCAGCGCGCGCATCAGGTACTCGGTGTAGACGGTCCGGAAAGGCGCCCAGGTCGGGTGCGAGAACTCGCAGATCACGACGCGCCCGCCGGGCCGGGTCACCCGGTGCATCTCGCGCAGGGCCGCGTCGAAGTCCTGCACGTTGCGCAGGCCGAAGGAGATGGTGACGGCGTCGAACGAGTCGTCCTTGAAAGGCAGCTTCGTCGCGTCCCCGGCGGTGAAGGGCAGCCAGGCGTGGTTCCTCTTGCCGACCTGGAGCATGCCGAGAGAGAAGTCGCAGGGGACGACGTAGGCGCCGGTCTGCGCGAACGGGAGGGAGGAGGTCGCCGTGCCGGCGGCGAGGTCCAGGACCTTCTGCGCCGGGCGGGCGTCGACCGCCTTCGCGACCTCCTTGCGCCACCGCCGGTCCTGGCCGAGCGACAGGACGTCGTTGGTCAGGTCGTACCGTTCCGCCACGCGGTCGAACATCGAGGCGACTTCGTGGGGCTGCTTGTTCAGGGAAGCACGGGTCACCCGGTCATTGTGTCAGCCCCTCCCCCGCCGGCTCACGGCAGGAGCCTCGGCCTCCCGCGCGCCGCCACGGCCCGCTCGACGAGGGCGACCGCCTCCCGTCGTCCTCCGGCGTGACCCGATCGTCTTTCGATTGCGGGCTCGGACGGCATTCACCAGGTCTCAGAAAGGCTTTGTCCGGCGGACGGATGTCGCGTCCTGCACGCTTGCAGCCCTGATCCGACTGTGTTCCCGCGATTCCCGCGCGGCCCGCCGGGATGTGGGACATTCCCCGTTCGGGAACGCACGGCGTTTCCCGGCCGGGGCGGAAATCACGAAAGCGGGTGCTGACACAATGAGGAGTCTCCTGGTGCCGACGGCCGGGGTCGCCTGCCTGATATCCCTGACGTTGACGGGGTGCTCCGCGCAGTCCGGGGGCGCGCCGGACGACGCGGCGCCCGTGGCCGCCGACCGGGCCGCCGATCGGGCAGGAGGACAGTCCGCGGACGCCTCGCCGTCGATGCGTGCCGGGAAGCCCGGCGCCCGCGCCGGCACCGCCTACGCGCCCTACGTGAGCGCGGACGAGGCCTCCGCCAACGATGCCGCCGGCTCGCCGACGACGTACAACCTGGCGTTCGTCATCGCCGACGGCCGTGACTGCACGCCGAAGTGGAACGGCGTCCACGCCCTCGGGGACAAGGCGGTGAAGTCCCGTGTCTCCACGCTGAAGAGGACGGGCGCCACGGTGCGGGTCTCCTTCGGCGGAGCCTCCGGCACGGAACTGGCGGCCGCCTGCGACAACGCGCCGGCCCTCGCGAAGGCGTACGGGGACGCGCTCGACGCGGCCGGCTCCACACAGGCCGACTTCGACGTCGAGGGCGACGAGTTGACGGACTCCGGCTCGGTCGCCCGGCGTTCCGCGGCGATCGCGGCACTGCAGAAGGAGCGCCCGGACCTGGAGGTCACCTTCACCCTCCCGGTGATGCCCTCCGGACTGGACTCCGCCGGCCTGGCGCTGCTGGCCTCGGCGAACAGGTACGACGTCAAGGTCTCCACCGTCAACCTCATGACGATGAACTACGCCGAGTCGTACGCCGGCGACATGGGCGGCTACGCGATCGCCTCGGCGACCGCCGCGCAGGCGCAGCTGAAGAAGGCGTTCGGGACGGACGACTCCGCCGCGTGGCGCGGGATGGCGCTGACGTCGATGATCGGCACGAACGACGTCGACAACGAGACGTTCACGCTCGCCGACGCGGCCCAGGTGCGGGCGTTCGCCGAGGAGAAGGGCATCGCATGGGTGTCGATGTGGTCGACGTTCCGGGATCGGCAGTGCGCCGCCGGGACGGACACGGATGACGCCCTGACCAATTGCAGCGGGGTGCCGCAGCATGCGGGGGCGTTCGCGGAGGCGTTCTCGAGGTAGGGGGCGGTGGCGAGGGCGCCTGTGGTGCGCAGGGTGCAGGTGCGTCGCCGCGGGAGCTGGTGCGTCGCCGCCGGGGCAGGTGCGTCGCGTAGGCGCCCGCGCCCCTTCGGCGGCTCACCTGGACCGGTACAGCAGCCTGCCCTCGATCACGGTGGCCACACAGGCGCCCGCGCCCTTCGCCGTCAGGGTCGCCTCGTCCTGCGCGTCGAAGACCGCCAGATCGGCCCGGGCGCCGACCTCCAGGGGGCCGTGGACCGTGCCCGCCAGGTCGAGGCCCTCGGAGAAGGGGTCCAGGTCGGGGTGGTCGCCCAGGAGCATCCCGCCGGGAGCGCCGGTGACCGGGACGACGCTCAGGCCGGAGCGGGCCACCGCCTGCGCCACCAGGGGGTCGGTGAAGCGGGCGCCGGGCGAGGCCAGTGCCGTGGTCCCGTGCCTCAGCATCCGCTGCAGGCCGCGGCGGACACTGCCCGACCAGCGGGTCTCGGTCAGGTCCAGGGCTGCCAGGCGCTCGCCCCACAGCGGGAGTTCGCCGAGTTCGTCGTACTCACGCGGGTCGGGGTGGTAGCAGCGGCGCAGCAGCCACAGGCCGTGCCACTGGCGCAGTCCGGGGGTCAGGACGCCGGGCCAGCGGCGGACGCGGGCGCCGGGGGCCGCGGCGACGACCTCGTCGTACGGACCGAGGGCCGCGATCCGGCCGCCGTCCACGGCGACGGCGCCGTCCGGGAGGGGCGCCGCGCCGACCGGCAGGACCAGGGGCGCGGCGTGGATCGTCAGCATGCGAGAGGCGGGTGCGGCGGCTAGTTGGAAGCGAGCAGCTTCAGCTCGGGGTGAGCCGTGCCGCCCTCGATCGCCGTGGACGAGATGTGGGACATCACCCGCTCGTCGACCGGGTCGTTCGCCGGGTCGTCGTGCACGACGAGGTGCTCGTATGTCGTAGCGCGCTGGGCCGGGACCCGGTCCGCCTTCCTGATCAGGTCGATGATCTCCAGGCGGTTGGAGCGGTGCTTGGCGCCGGCCGAGGAGACGACGTTCTCCTCCAGCATGATCGAGCCGAGGTCGTCGGCGCCGTAGTGCAGGGAGAGCTGG